>CALDPI010000030.1 GCA_937912045.1 uncultured Clostridia bacterium | reverse complement strand
ACGTCAACCATGACAGCCATGCCGGGAACCAGCTCGAAGTCGCCGTTGGGGCCGAAGAAGGGAGCTTCTGCTTCCATCAGGCCGATGGAGTGAGCGAAGGGGCAGACAATGTAGTCAGCCAGACCGTGCTTTTCGTAGTACTTACGGCCGGGAACGTCGATCTCGATGCCGCGCATACCGGGCTTCAGCATATCCTTGGTCAGACGCAGGGTCTCACGCATATGGTTTAAGAGGTCCTTCTGACGCTGGGTGAACACGCCGTTGACGGGGATGGTGTCGCCGAAGGTACCGGCATAGCCGTTGAAGCGGGGAGCGATGCCGATCATGACCAGCTCGCCGTCCTCCATGATCTTGTTGGTGGCGGTGGGAACTACGGCCTTGGCGCGAGCGCCGGAGCCGACGATGGTGCTGTATGCAAAGCTGTTGGCGCCGTTTGCGCGGCAGATTGCCTCTGCAGCGGCGGCAACCTCATATTCGTGTACGCCGGGACGGATGGTTTCGAGCATGGCGTCATATGCCTTGTCACAAAGGAGAACCGACTTTGTTGCCTGTTCAACCTCCCAGGGTGACTTGTATGCGCGCATGTTTTCATATTCTTCAGTAATGTCAACAAGCTCTGCGCCCTTAAAGCCTTCCTGAACGTCGAGGTAAACCTGGTGAGGAATTGTGGTTGTGCCTACAATACCAATGCGGTTAAGAACGGTGCCCTCGCCCTTGAGCTCAGCGTTAAGCTGTGCAAAGTCGATGATGGTAGCGTTGGGATATTCCTCGTCCGGTACCATAAATACGGGGAAGCAGCGTACCTTTGTAATAGCGGAGTCCATCTGTGCAAACGGCTCCGACTCGGGACCGCCCAAAAGAATCGGCTCGCCCTTGATGGGAACAAGCACTGCGCCCTTTTCAAACTGACCGCACCAGCCTGTAAGATACCAGCCGTTTGCAACGTTCAGCTCGTCAAAGTAAACGAGTGCCGCGTCGAGACCCTTGTCTGCAAGTATTTTGCGCACACCTGCAAGACGATTTTCTGTTTCTTGTCTGTTGTAATATGCCATTTTCTTTTCCTGCCTTTCACAGAATTTTTTTACATAAAATTATCGTCAAGCGGGAACATGGGTCTTCTGATTTTTGCAAGCCCCATATCCTGCAAGCGTTCGGTTGATGCGCCGGGTGTAAACGCAAGAATTGCGCGTTCCGCCTCGGCTGCGAGCTCGGGGAAGAGATATCCCAGCTTTACCACAACAATGTGAAATTTTTTGTAATCAAGGTTTATAGATTCAAATATATCGGGTCGGCAGAGCGATGCGCGGTTTTTGGTTATAACCACGGTAATGTCCCCACAGTCAAGCGTGGCGCTTTCGCCCGCGTTGTTGTACTGATAGGAAAGAATGTCACCGCGGTGAACCAGCTTTCCTGTTATAACTGCGCTTTCGCTGTCGGGCGCAAGGCTGCCGCCCACCTTAAGTGTGAGCGTGTCGCCGAGGTTTGCAGTATAACACGCGTCACACGCGGCACTGTCCATAATGCCTGCAAGCAGCACGTTTTTTGCACCGAGTGACTGCAAACGGTTGAGCATAAAAGCGTTATCGCCTGCGGCGCCTGCCGTTGTATTATCGCCCGAGTCGGATAAAAACACGGTCTTTTCTTCCGCCTGCATCGCGCGTTTTATAGCCTCGTCAGGCTCAAGTGCCTCCACCAAAAATTCAAAATTGTGGCGCACGTCGTAAAACATTCGTGCAAGCTTGTCGGCGCATTCCTTTGCGAGTGCATTGTCCCATTCGTGTGTTACCACAAAGTTGGGGCCCGTATATTCCTCGTCAATCCAGGGCTGTCCGTTAAAAACCTGAACCGACAGCATTCCGTCCAGCTTTTCCATTTCGGCCGCCGCCGCCATAATCTCTTTCATAGGCGAAAGGGAGGTCTGCACCGCGTCGCCGCAGATTATGACATTTGCGCGTGATAGCTGGGGCGTGGG
>CALDPI010000029.1 GCA_937912045.1 uncultured Clostridia bacterium | reverse complement strand
TTTTTGATTATTATCTCGGACAGAAAGACTTCTGGCGTATCGGCGGGGCTCTCGGGCTTATTGTTGAAGGTGACTTCGTTCATGTTGGTCTCGTCGCCGATCTCAACCTTGACAGTGTTGGAGAAGAAGCGGCAGCACCAGCCCTCGGGGTTGCCCGAGACGAACGGGATGCAGTTGAAGAGCTTCCAGCCCGAGGTGCGCACGCAGCACATGTCATGGCCGCCTTCGCGGCAGAAGAGGGCATTGTGTCCACTGGCGATACCCACCACATTCAGTTTCAATCCGCGTTCGTCCATCAGTTTCTGACGCTGCTGGCGAATCTGCTCCAACAGGCTGCCGCCTACCGTGCCCACACCACAGATGAAGAGGTTGTGGCGGCGAAGAGAGGTTATATGCCACGCTTTGCAAAACCGGCGGCGCGCTTTAGAAAAGAACTCATAGAGCGTTACGGCAAAGAAAGGGGAAGTAAAGTCCGCTTTGCCGAAGCATATGAAGTTTGCGAGTATGGCAATCCCATAACACCCGAAATTGAAGAATGTTTCAGATAACAATAAAACGGTAAATGTCTTTGGATATTTGCCGTTTTTGTCTTCTTTCATTGCATACACCGCACATTTCCAAGCCGTATTACAGTCGTGGTAATTTTTTGCATTTTTATATTGCTATTCTATTTTCTGTGTGTTATAATTTGGGAAATCAAAAAGGTGGGATAGGAATATTATGCATTTTAATTATAAAGAAATATCTGCTGAAGAAAAAGATTTTTTGAAAATCAACGGAAGAACGCTGTATGACGGCGGGCTCTATTTATCGTGGTGTAACAGCGGTGTAGAGCTTAATTTCATCGGTAACAGAATCGAATTTAATTTTGCAGAGTATCCATCCGAAGAACCTGTATATGTAAAGGCATATACAGAAAAAAGTGAGCAGCGATTTGGTCTGTTTGGCGCAATGCCCAAGGTTATACTTGAGTTTAAGAGCGAAAAAATGCATACGGTTAAGCTTTTGAGAATATCCTCTGGCAATGTCCCTCTTGTACTGAGAAGTATAAAGATTTTTGGAGAAAAGCCCGAATTTTTAAACCCACCGAAAGAAAAAAGCCTAAAGCTTGAGTTCTTGGGCGATTCAATTACTGCAGGCTTTGGCGTGTTGTCATCTGCTCTGCAGGATACATATCACACATATGAAGAAGACAGCACAAGAACATATGCATATCTGACGGCGCAGCTCCTCGACGCAGAGATACGCACAGAGGCGTGGAGCGGTCAGGGCGTATATAGAAGCTGTAGCGGCGAGGAAGGCTACACCTTTAAAAGAATTTTCGATTTGGCGCTCAGAACAGGGGGCAGCTACGACCATTCACAATGGACTCCCGATGTTGCCATACTTAACTGCGGCACAAACGACGTGCCGGGCGGCACTGAGGAAGAGAATATGTATAAAGAGGCCGATTACCTTATTGATAAAGTAAGAAGCGTTTATCCAAAGGCCAAAATTATATGGACTTATGGAATGATGAATACAAAATTCCACGACACGCTTAAAAGGCTGATTGAAGACAAAAATAACGGTGGCGACAGAAATTTATATTATCTTCCGCTTGAGATAATCACAAGTGAAAAAAATGAGATAGGTGCTATTGGACATCCAAACTATAATGCATCGGTGAGGGTTTCCAAGAAGCTTGCAAAACTTATTAAAAGTATAATATAAAAACACTTCAAAATTATACATAAAACAGCAGATGTAAAAATCTGCTGTTTTTGTGTTAATATCAACCCTTTCGGTTGACAAGGATTATGGCGAATGTTAAAATTAAAAAAACAAATGTGGGAAGGTGCTTTTATGCAGAAAAGAATTTTATTTCAAGGCGATTCCATAACCGATTGCGGCAGAAACCGTGAAGATTTTTATTCTGTCGGAAACGGTTATGTCGCACTTGTAAAGGAAGCGCTTAACAAAAAACGCCTTGAAGAATTTGAGTGTATAAACCAAGGCTGTAGCGGTGAGCGTCTGCCAAACCTTTACGTCCGTATGGAAGAGCACATCATACTTTTAAAGCCCGATTATTTAAGCATTTACACAGGTGTTAACGATGCCTGGCGCGAAAGCGATAAAGACTACCCGCCACCAAGTGACCGCTTTGAAAGGCTTTATCGTTTGTTGCTTGACGAGGTTACAACCTATTGCCCCAACACAAAAATTATGCTCATAGCGCCATATCTGCTTGAGGGTACGTATACGCGTGATGTTCCGGATGCACCAACACGTTTTGCGGACTTTAAAAAATGTGTTGCTCATAAAGCGGAGGCTACTAAAAAAATAGCCAAAGAGTATGGTTTCCCCTGCATTGATTTGCAAGAAATTTTTGATGCCGCGTGTGAAAAGGAGCCAACGGAAACTTGGTCTGTGGACGGCGTTCATCCAACGATAAAAGGCCACGAACTTATCAAAAACGCTTGGCTTAAAACCTTTGAAACAATGATATAACGGGTGATAATATGCATAAAAAAGTCGCAGTAATTACAGGCGCTTCAAGCGGAATGGGAAGACTGTTTGCCGAAACCTTGGGGGAGTACGGCTCCTTTGACGAGGTTTGGGTGCTCGCCCGTCGCCGCGAACGCCTTGAGGAATTAAAGCTTTCGTTCCCAACACGCGCTTTGCCGCTTGATTTATCAAAGGAAGAAAGCTATAAAGAGTATGAAAATCTGCTGCATTCCGAAAACCCCGACGTTGCACTCCTTATAAATGCGAGCGGTTTTGGCAAGTTTGAGGCCACGATTGATACGCCTCTTTCGGATAATCTGAATATGGTTGACCTCAACTGCAAGGCAGTTGCTGCAATGTGTCAGCTGACGGTGCCATATATGAAATCGGGCGCGCAGATTATAAACATTGCGTCTGTTGCGGCATTTCAGCCTGTGCCATACATAAACGTGTATAGTGCCACAAAAGCGTTCGTTCTTCATTACAGCCGCTCGCTAAACCGTGAATTGAAGAGATTGGGCATAGCCGTTTCGGCTGTCTGCCCGTTCTGGACAAAGACGGAATTTTTTGATAGAGCCATTAAAAAGAACAGCGATGCCGTAGTTAAAAAATATGTTGCGATGTACCGCCCCGAACAGATTGTATCGCGCACCTGGCGCGATGTAAAACGCGGACGCGACGTTATTCAGTTTGGCTTTATAGCAAGGGTGCAGACGTTACTTGCAAAAATTCTACCGCACAGCTTTGTTATGTGGTTTTGGCAAAACCAGCAAAAACTCAAATAGAGGTAACGCGTATGTATATGAAGTTAAAAGATGGCAAATCCAAAGTTTTAACACTCAGCTATGATGACGGTGTAGTACAGGATATCAGACTCATCGGTATTATGGATAAGTATGGCATTAAAGGCACCTTTAATATCAATTCCGGACTTTATCTCGCAGAAGATACCGTGCGCGAAAAGTACTTTGGCAGAATGAAACTCAGCGAAGCAAAAGAACTTTACATAGGTTCGGGACACGAGGTTGCCGTTCACGGATATACACATCCGTTTCTTGAAAAATTAAAACCTGAACAGATTGTTTGCGATGTTATGCGCGACCGACAGGATATTGAAAAACAGTACGGCGTTGTTACGCGCGGAATGGCATATCCGTATGGCACGTATAGTACAGAGGTTATAGAGTGTCTCCAAAAATGCGGTATCTGCTATTCGAGAACCACAAAACAAACCGAAAACTTCAAATTTCCTGAAAACTGGCTGACACTTCATCCAACCTGTCATCATAACAATCAAAAACTTATGGAGTTGGCTAAGAAATTCATTGAAGAGAAAAGCCGCTATTATTGTGATAATTGGTTGTTTTATGTATGGGG
>CALDPI010000028.1 GCA_937912045.1 uncultured Clostridia bacterium | reverse complement strand
ATCTGTAAATTGGATATATCCGCGAGGTTACTTGCGGTTTGTATTAAAAAACACACAGGAGGAAAACACTATGAAAAAGACTTTGAGTTTATTACTCGCAGTAGTAATGATGCTCGGCTGCATGGCTTGTCTTAGCGCATGCGGCGAAAAGTCCGCTGAAATGGTCCTCAACGTAGGCGCATTTCCGGACACCATCGACCCGGCTCTTAACAGTGCTGTTGACGGTGGTACTTATATCGTTCACGCCTTCTCCGGCCTCGTAGGCTACGAGCAGGACGCTGGCGGTAAACTCGTACTGGTTCCCCAGTGCGCAGCAGAGCTCCCCACAGTACAGAAGCTTGACAACGGTATGGCTTCCTATACCTTCAAGCTCCGTGACGGACTCAAATGGAGTGACGGTTCCGACCTCACTGCAGCTGACTTCGTTTATGCTTGGAACAGAGCAGCAGACCCGATGACCGGTGCTGACTATGCTTACATGTTCGAAGGCATCGACGGCTACGCAGCTCTCTCTGACATGTACGTAACAGAGGAAGATGCAGAAGGTAACATCAAGTTCGTTACCGACGCTGACGGCAAGCCCACCTATAAGGATGGCAAAAAGGCCCTCAACGTTACCGCTTCTGAAGACGGCAAGGAGCTCACTGTTGTTCTGACAGTTGACCTTCCCTACTTCTTCGAGCTCTGCGCTTTCCCGGCTTACATGCCTGTTAAGCAGTCTGTTGTTGAGGCTGAAGGTGATGACTGGGCAACTGCAGCAGAAACCTACATCTGCAACGGTGCTTACAAAATCACTGAGTTCTCTCAGACTCAGCTCGTTATGGAAAAGAACGAGTATTACTACAATGCCGACAAGGTAGCTTCTGACAAGCTCGTATTCGCCTTCAACGAGGACGACAGCTCTATGCTTGCTAACTACAAGAACGGCACATATCTCTTCATCGATTCCGTTCCGAACGACGAAATCGAAACTCTTAAGAAGGACTATGAGAAAGAGTTCTTCATTGAAGGACAGCTTGGTACTTACTACGTTTCCTTCAACGTAAACGACGTTGCTTTCAAGGGCTTCACTGAAGAAGAGAAGGCAAAAATCCGTACCGCTATGGGTCTCCTTATTGACCGTAACTATGTAGCAGAAGAAATCGGCCAGGCCGGTCAGGTTCCTGCTGCTGGCTTCGTTGCTATGGGTCTCACAGAGCCCGACGGCAAGGAGTTTATAAGCAAGAACGGTCCTAAGGGTGACGGCGCTGGTTACTACAGCGTTGACAAGGCTGACTATCAGAAGAACTGTGACGCTGCTTTGGCCCTCTTCGAAGAGGTTGCTGCTTCTTCCAAGAAGTTCACAGTTGCTGACAAGAAGCTTTCCGGCTTCCCGACCGTTAACTACATCACAAACGAGGGTACAGGTCACGAGGCTGTTGCAGCATATCTCCAGCAGGTATGGGGCAACTACGGCATCGAGGTTAAGGTTGAAACTCAGGAATGGGCTACCTTCCTTAACACACGTAAGAACGGCGACTACTCTGTAGCACGTAACGGCTGGCTCGGCGACTACAACGACCCGATTTCCTTCCTCGATATGTGGATTACCGCCAGCGGTAACAACGATTCACAGCTTGGTAAGGACGCTCATGGCTCTTACAAGGGCTATAGCTACGCAGGCAAGGACGGTCTCACATGGGCTGAGTCTTATGACGCTTGCATAGCAGCTGTTAAGGCTGAGACCGACGCTACTAAGCGTTTCGCTCTCATGCATGAGGCTGAAAACATCCTTATGACAACAGGCGCTATCTGCCCTGTTTACTACTACACAGACATCTTTATGTGCAGCCAGTCCATCGACGGATTCTTCACTTCTCCGCTTGGATTCAAGTACTTCATGTTTGCTTCTGTAAAGTAAGTCAAAAGGTTTAATAACCGCGTCGGCACGGGAAACCGTGCCGACGTTTTTTGTTGTTTACAAACGCCGCAAATATGGTAAAATAGAAGTATAAAAATTTCTTTTAGGGTGGTTTTAATGACGGTTTTAGACAGATTTTTGAAATACGTTTCCTTTGACACACAGTCGGACGAAAACAGCACGTCCTTCCCCAGCACAGCAAAGCAGTTAATTCTCGGACGGGAGCTTGCACGTGAGCTTGCAAAAATAGGCCTTGAAAACGTCGGCATGGATGAAAACGGCTACGTTTACGGCTTTTTGCCTGCATCAGAGGACCGCGAAAACGAAAAGACTCTCGGCCTTGTGGCGCATATGGACACCTCGCCCGATGTCAGCGGCAAGGACGCAAAACCGTCGGTTATTGATTATAACGGCGGCGACGTTACGCTTGCAAACGGCGAAAAAATCCGCGAGAGTGTCTTCCCCTGCCTTAAAAATTACGTGGGACAGCAGCTTGTCGTGACCGACGGCAACACCCTGCTCGGCGCCGACGACAAGGCAGGCGTTGCAGAGATTTTCACCGTGCTCGAATATTTAGTGAACAATCCCTGTGTTTCGCACCGCGCCATTTCGGTCTGCATCACACCCGACGAGGAAATCGGTCAGGGTGCGGACAGATTTGATTACGCGCGTTTCGGCGCAAGTGAAGCCTACACCATTGACGGCTGTGCCCTGGGCGAGATTGAGTATGAAAACTTTAATGCCGCAGGCGCCACCTTTGAGATAAAGGGTGTCAACATTCATCCCGGTGCCGCGAAGGGCAAAATGAAGAATGCAATTTTGGTTGCCAACAAGCTTATTTCGGAGCTGCCCGAAAATGAAACCCCCGCAACCACAGAGGGCTACGAGGGCTTTTATCACATCACCGATATTACGGGCAACGAAAGCGCGGCAGAAATCAAAATGCTAATCCGCGACCACGATATCGATAAGTTCGGTGCACGCAAGGAATTCCTTAAAAAGCTTGAGGGATATATCAATTCGATCTACGGCGAGGGCACCGCAACGCTCAAAATCAAGGACAGCTATTTTAATATGAAAGAGAAAATTCTGCCCGTTATGTACCTCATTGACAACGCAAAGGCGGCAATGGAGCAGTGCGGCGTCACACCACAGATTATCCCCATCCGCGGCGGAACAGACGGCGCACGCCTTTCATACGAGGGGGTTCCCTGCCCTAACCTTTCAACAGGCGGCGAAAATGCCCACAGCATACACGAGTTTATCCCCGTAGCCTCTATGGAAAAGATGGTCAAGGTTATAACTCTTCTCACCACAATGAAGGGAGAAAACTGATGAAAAAATCCTCACTTCCGCGCGGCTTTTGGCCTGCGCTCATAATCTTCAGCCTTATGGGTCAGGTTGCCTGGGTCGTTGAAAATATGTATTTCAACGTGTTTATTTATAAAATGTTCAACGCAGACTCTGCCTCCATCTCGCTTATGGTGGCGGCAAGCGCCGTTTCGGCCACTCTTACAACTCTGCTTGTGGGTGCCTTTTCGGACAAGGTCGGCAAGAGGAAGATTTTCATCTGCCTTGGCTACATACTTTGGGGCGTTTCAATCCTTTTGTTTTCGCTGATACGCGTGGATATCATAAGCAGCATCTTCCCATATGCCTCCGCGGCGGCGGTTGGTGTTTCGCTCACGATAATTATGGACTGCGTAATGACCTTTTTCGGCTCGTCGGCAAACGATGCCTGCTTTAACGCGTGGCTGACCGACTCAACAAGCGAGGGTAACCGCGGCGCAGCCGAGGGTGTAAACGCAATGATGCCGCTGATGGCAATTCTTGTTGTTTTTGGCTCATTTATGGCTTTCGACCTTGATTCTGCAGAAAGCTGGAGCCTCATTTTCACCATAATCGGTGTGGTTGTTCTGCTTATCGGTGTACTCGGCTTTTTCCTCATCAAAGACACCTGCGTGAAAACCGAGGATAACAGTCACTACTTCAAAAACATATTTTACGGTTTCCGTCCGTCACAGCTGCGCGCAAACCCCATTCTTTACATAACACTTGCGGCATTTGCCGTTTTCGGCATATCCATTCAGGTTTTTATGCCCTATCTCATAATTTATTACGAGGTTTCGCTTGGAATGGAAAATTACGTGCTTGTAATGGCGCCTGCCATTATCCTCGCCGCACTGTTCACCGCATTCTACGGCAGAGGCTATGACAAATGGGGCTTTAATGCAAGCATCGGCGGCTCATTGTTACTGCTGCTTTGCGGTTATGCCCTGCTTTATTTCTTCCGCAGCACCGTGCCTGTGTTTGCAGGCTCGCTGCTTATGATGTGCGGCTACCTTTCGGGCAGCGCGGTTTTCGGCGCAATGCTGCGCGACCACACCCCCGAAAACAAGGCAGGTATGTTCCAGGGGCTTCGCATTGTGGGACAGGTGCTCATACCCGGAATAATCGGCCCGTTTATAGGCTCGGCCGTGCTTAAAAACGCCGAAACGGTTGTGGGCAACGACGGCACCGTTTCATTCGTGCCCAACGAAAACATATTTTTGGCGGCGGCCTGCGCTGCATTCGTTCTTGCGGCGGTGCTGCTTGCCTATACAGCGTTCAATACCAGTGTTATCTTTTACACTTATCTCTATATATTGATCTTCCAATTTATTCTGTTCATTTTTTAGACTTTCATATAGCGCAATTGGCCGATAGAACAGAGCAACCTTTTCATATGCTTCTTCCAATTGATTAACCACATGCAAAATCTCTTCTTCACCTGCTTCAATAACCTCGTCCGTTAGCCCTGGAAGATCAATTTTACGCAAATTTTCCTTGGCTCGCTCTACATCGGATTCATTTTCCGAGCGCAGGAGTGATATATATTGCTGTGCCAAGCAGTGCAAACATTGCAAAGGCAAAGACCACAATACCCATATTTACAGGCGCACCAAGCGTATTAACGAAGAATACATCAACCATTGCACCGAGATATACGGTGTAAGGGATAATGATGCCGTTAATGACGAGCAATATCGCACACGCCAACAATGTTACGAGGAACAGCCCTTTGAGGGTGATGTTCTTGTACTTGCGGAAGTAGTAGATAAATACCAACGCAGGGATAGTCAGCAAGTTCAGGATATGCACACCTATCGACAAGCCCA
>CALDPI010000027.1 GCA_937912045.1 uncultured Clostridia bacterium | reverse complement strand
CGGCAGATCCCGAAAGCGCCCCCCGGTTCTGTCCCCAGTGCGGCGATCCCTTCGGCGGGGAAGATATTGTCATTTAAAACCGCTTTAGCTTCACCCGTTCCGAAGCGTGGGCAGTTTGCCGGTACTACAAAGGTTTCGTCATCCGGAATCTCACGCCATTGCTTTAAGTAATAATCCACCTTTGAAGAAATGTCTTCACAACCGCGCATGCTGATAATTGCGAGGTCGCCGAAGGGGGCGTGTGTAAAGTTGATACTTGCCATTTTTTCTCCTCCAAATGATTTAGTAAAATTATTTTACCATATTTTATTAACTTTTAAAAGAGGAAAAACGACAATTTTTCGTCTTTTTTTAAAAAATTTTTAATTGATAATGCATACGGGGTTTGGTATAATGAATGTAAATATGAGAAAAGGGTGGTTTTTATGGCTAAAGTAACACTTATAACCTACACACCGGATCCCGAGAAAGCCGTTGCGGCTGCAGCAAAGCTCTGCTATTCTCCCGCAACGATTGACGACATCCGCGAGGGACTTACCGAAGACAAGGTGGCATCGTTTGTTAATATGCTCGCCTCGATGGGACACGAAAGCCCGATTGAACACGTAAGCTTCACCTTCGGAATTGAGGGAGTTTCGCGCTCCTGCACACATCAGCTTGTAAGGCATCGCCTTGCATCCTATTCACAGAAGAGCCAGCGCTACGTAAGCGAGGGTGGGTTTGATTATATCGTCCCGCCTGAGATAGAGGCTCTCCCACAGGCCGCCGCGCTTTATAAAAAAGCCATGGCAGAGGACCAGGAATATTACGACAAGATTGCCGCAATGCTGAAGGAAAAGCACAAAGCAGCACTCATAGCAGAGGGCAAGGATGAAAAATCCGCCGAAAGAGCCGCAGAAAAAATGGCTATTGAGGATGCACGCTTTATTCTTCCCAACGCCTGCGAAACGAAAATTGTCGTAACGATGAACGCAAGAAGCCTGCTTAACTTCTTCCGTCACCGCTGCTGCAACCGTGCCCAGTGGGAAATTCGCGAGGTGGCAGACCAGATGTTAAAAGAGGTTTCTGCCGTTGCACCCAACCTGTTTAAAAATGCCGGTGCTTCCTGTGTGGCAGGTCCCTGTCCCGAGGGTAAAATGACCTGCGGAAAAATGCTCGAGATGCGCGAACATTTTGAAAAGCTTAAAGGAAATTCAAAGTAATATGGGAAAACTGATAGTAATAGAGGGGCTTGACGGTTCAGGCAAATCCACCCAACTTTCAATGCTTACAGAAAAGCTTAAGGATATCGGCGTGGATTCCAAAACCATATCCTTCCCCGATTATGCGGAGAAATCAAGCACGCTTGTAAAAATGTATCTCGGCGGTGAATTCGGAAGCAACCCGGGTGACGTAAACGCATATGCCGCATCGCTTTTTTATGCGGTGGACCGCTTTGCGTCCTATAATCGCCACTGGAAAGATTATTATGAAAACGGCGGCACCGTAATTGCAGGTCGATACGTTACCTCCAACGCCGTACATCAGACTGCCAAGCTTCCAAAAGGGGAGTGGGACGGTTATCTTTCGTGGCTTTACGAAATCGAGTATGAAAAGGTTGGCATACCCAAGCCCGATTTGGTGCTCTTCCTCGATATGCCGACAGAGCTTTCGAAAAAGCTGCTTGAACATCGTTATAGCGGCGACGAGGCCAGAAAGGATATTCACGAAAAGGATATCGAGTATCAGAATATGTGCCGTGAAGCCGCCTATTATAACGTAGAGCACGCAGACTGGCGGGTAATCCCCTGCAGCAAGGACGGGGAAATCCGCTCGGTCGAGGATATATCTGCCGACGTGCTTTGTGCCGTAATGGAAGTAATAAAGGAGTAAATATGATATATGTTTTTTTGGCCGAAGGCTTTGAAGAGTCGGAGGCCCTTGTAACCGTTGACGTTTTGCGCCGCGCGGGATACACCGTTTTGACGGCAGGCGTCGGCGGCGAATATGTGACAGGCTCGCACGGAATCACCGTTAAAAGTGACGTTTTGTGTGACGGCCTTGTCCCAACCGACGAGCTGGAGGCGGTTGTGCTGCCCGGCGGAATACCCGGCACGCCAAACCTTGAAAAAGACGAAACGGTCGGACGGTTTATCGACTTTGCGGCCCAAAACCACAGGGTGTTGGGCGCAATCTGTGCCGCACCGTCGGTGCTCGGCAAGCGCGGTCTTTTAAAGGACAGGGTTGCAACCTGCTATCCCGGCTTTGAAGCAGAGCTTTTGGGCGCCACTTATGAAAAGGCATCCGTCTGCATAAGTGATAACTTTGTAACGGGCGAGGGCGCAGGTGCCGTTTTCGAATTTTCGCTGGCACTTTGTGACGTAATTGCGTGGTTCACAGGCAAAAAACCTTTTGGCGATTTTTCGCTGTCGGAAGGGCTTGAGGAGTCTATGCGATGCGTCCGTTAGATATACGTAAATATAAGCAGGACATACGCGAAAAAGGTCGTGCAAGAAGGGCCGAGATACCGCCTGCCCAAAAGGCGTATCTGGACGGAAAAATTGCAGATAACGTGCGCCGTCTTCGCCAGTATGCGCCTGCAAAAACCGTGCTTATTTACGTGTCAACCGCGATTGAGATTGACACCAAAAAAATAATAGAAAACGCGTGGGCAGACGGCAAGCGTGTTGCCGTTCCGCGCTGCATTCCCGACACGCGCAATATGGAGTTTCATTATATAGAGTCGTTCGACGACCTGAAGCCCGGCACCTTCGGCGTGCTGGAGCCTGCAGACACCTTAGAAATGGTAGAAAAATTTGACGGCTGTTTGATGATTGTCCCTGCCATACAGTTTGATATGCAGGGCTACCGCCTTGGCTACGGCAAGGGCTATTACGACCGTTATATGTCGCGCTTTAGCGGTGTTTCGGCAGGCCTTTGTTATATAGAGGAGCTCCGCCGCCATATGTATCACGGCCGCTTTGATAAGCCTGTGGACATAATCGTGACAGATAAGTGCATTCGCACCTGTAAAAAATAAATCCCGTGTGGGAGGGGAACTAATGGAAGATTTTAACACAAAGGAAGTGGGCGCCATACCCGAGCAAAAGGGTGACGAGTTTGTCATAGGCGAGGGCTTTAAGCTGGACGATACAGGTCTTGAGGAGCTTGAAAAAACTCTTAAGTCGAATAAGGATGAATTCGAAAGCGAGAGCGAATACAATGCTTATCTTGACTAT
>CALDPI010000026.1 GCA_937912045.1 uncultured Clostridia bacterium | reverse complement strand
ACACCTTCCTTGACAGAGAAA
The DNA here is from genome assembly GCA_937912045.1 of uncultured Clostridia bacterium. Lineage (GTDB taxonomy): Bacteria > Bacillota > Clostridia > Oscillospirales > Acutalibacteraceae > SIG589. Next base: position 7,662 of record CALDPI010000026.1, on the reverse strand, counting down.
CGGGCATTTACCACCTGCGCACCGACGACGTAACGCTCCGCTCTCAGCTCGGCAACGCGTTTGCGCTGCTCATTGGCCTCGGAGATGAGCGAACGGTAAAGGCGGTTAAGGAGGATTCGTCCTTGATTCCCACAAGCCTTTCAATGCTGACCTATCTGTACGACGCGCTGCTTAAGGCTGACGAGGGCAACAAGGAATATATTTTAAACGACATCAGAAAAATTCAAAGAAACCGTCCTTTCTGAGATAAAATCCGACTATACGCCCATGCTGGCCGCGGGAGCAACTTCGGCCTGGGAAACAGTTGAGGGGGCCATAGCCTTCGGCAACGCGGGCAGTCTTTGCCACGGCTGGAGCGCTTTGCCGATTTATTATTACAACCTGTTCAACATGGGAAAATAACAAAAACCCCCGACATCGTCGGGGGTTAATTTTATTCCTCTCTGAACTGCAGAGAATAAAGGTCTTTATATATGCCGCCTTTTTCAATAAGCTCGTCGTGGGTGCCGCTTTCTGCCACCACGCCGTCCTCAATAACGGCAATGCGGTCGGCATTTTTAACGGTTGAGAGCCTGTGTGCGACCACAAGGGTTGTCCTGCCCTTGCAAAGCTCATTAAGTGAGCGCTGAATCAAGATTTCTGTGGTGTTGTCCAGTGCGCTGGTTGCCTCGTCCAGAATCAAAACGGGTGGGTCCTTAAGGAAAACGCGCGCAATCGAAAGACGTTGCTTTTGTCCGCCCGAAAGGCGCACGCCGCGCTCGCCAATCTGTGTGTCATAGCCGTCTGGCAGGGTCATAATATAATCGTGAATGTTGGCGCGCTTTGCCGCCGCTATGATGCTTTCCTCGTCGGCGTCGGGGTTGCCGTAAAGAATGTTGTCGCGGATGCTGGCGTTAAACAGGTAAACGTCCTGCTGGACAATTCCGATGTTTTTGCGCAGCGACTCCATTGTTAAGTCATTAATATTCACGCCGTCAATTAGGATTTCGCCCTGTTCTACCTTATAAAAACGGGGGATGAGATGACAAATGGTGGTCTTTCCGCCGCCGCTGTGGCCGACAAGCGCAAAGGTTTCGCCTTTTTTGATGTCAAGGCTTACGCCGTGCAGAACGTCGCCCTTGTCACCGTAGCTGTAAACAAGGTTTTTAAGCTCAATGTGTCCCTCTGCGTGCGGCAGAGTCTTGGCGTTTTCCTTGTCCTTTTCGGGCTCGGTATCCATAATTTCGCAAAAGCGTGAGAAGCCTGTGGCACCCTCTTGAAACTGCTCGACAAAGCCGATAAGCGTGCGGACGGGGCCGAGGAAAATGTTAATCGAAACGATAAACGCAGAATAGTCTGCAAAGTTTATGCGGCCTGCGTACATAAAAAGACCGCCCGCAATCAGCACAACAACGTTGAAAACGTCGGTTACAAAGGTCGAGGTTGCGTGGAATTTGCCCATCGCGTCGTATGCCTCGCGCCGTGCCGCGACAAACTCTAAATTTCCGCCCTCAAACTTTTCTTCTTCGGTTTTGGAGTTGGTGAATGCCTTGGTCACACGGATGCCCGAAATGCTGTTTTCGAGTGCCGCATTAATTCGCGCGGTCGATTCGCGGCTTTTCATAAATGCGTCGCGCATCTTTTTGCGCAGTGCCGAGGAAATGAGAACGAGAAAAGGCACGCAGAAGAAGATGATGAGCGTCAGCCACAAATCAATCGTGGTAAGATATATAAAGGACGCAACAATGGAAATGGAGGAAATGATAACGTTTTCGGGGCCGTGGTGGGCAAGCTCGCTCACCTGCATTAAGTCGTGCGTCAGGCGTGACATAATTTTGCCCGTTTCGTGATTATCATAAAAGCTGTAAGGCAGTTTTTGCAGATGATGGAACATCTCTCTTCGCATTTGTGCCTGCATCAGCACGCCCATTATATGACCCTTGTACTGAATGAAATAATTAAGCAGCATTCTGACAAAATAAAGCAGCAAAAGTGCCAGGCCGAAAGCCACTATAAGTGTGTATTTCTTGTTCGGAATAAGGTCGTTTAGCATCTGCCGCGTGACAATGGGATATACAATGCCAATCATAGATACGGCAAAGGACGCGAGCAGGTCAAGCGTGAGAATGCATTTGTGGGGCTTATAATAACTTAAAAACCTCTTTAACATAAAATACCCCCTTTGGTAAAAATTTTAACACAATATTTGAAATGTGTCAATTAATGTGGTAAAATATAAAAAGCAAAAACTGAAAGGAAAACCCAATGAAAAAAGACTATTCTCAAATTACACCATATATTGAAAAAATGGCACAAAAATCCTGCGAGTGCAACGGCATTCTGCCGCAAATGTATGAGGAGCACTGTGTCAACCGCGGTCTGCGCGATATGAACGGAAACGGCGTTGTCACAGGTCTTACGGAGGTTTCAATGGTGCAGGCCAAGAAAACCCTCGCAGACGGGCAGACGGTGCCCTGCCACGGCAAGCTCTGTTACAGGGGCATTGACGTGCGCGACCTCACCAAGGGCTTTTTGGAGGACAACCGCTTCGGCTTTGAGGAAACGGTCTATCTCTTGCTGTTCGGAACCCTGCCGAACAAGGAGGAGCTGGCAGAATTCTGCCGCGAGCTGTGCGATTATCGCAGTCTGCCCACGTCCTTTACGCGTGATATGATATTAAAGGCGCCCGGCAAGGATATGATGAACGTCCTGTCGCGCTGTGTGCTAGCACTTTATGCCTATGACGACAACCCCGATGATACCTCGGTGGCAAACGTTTTGCGCCAGAGCATGCAGCTCATCTCTGTTTTTCCGATGCTCTCGGTTTACAGCTATCAGTCGTTCCAGCATTACCACCAGGGCAAGAGCTTATTTATCCATCTGCCAAAGGAAAATCTTTCCACAGCGGAGACGCTGCTTTATATTTTAAGAGAGAGCGGCGAATATTCACCGCTTGAAGCAAAGATTCTTGACCTCGCGCTTGTGCTGCACGCAGAGCACGGCGGCGGCAACAACTCCACCTTTACAACCCACGTTGTAACCTCGTCGGGCACCGACACGTATTCGGCGGTTGCGGCGGCCCTCGGCTCGTTAAAGGGTCCGCGTCACGGCGGCGCAAACATCAAGGTTGTGCGTATGTTTGAGGATATGAAAAACAGCATAAACACAAAGGACGAGGGACAGATAAAGGATTATCTTGTCGGTCTGCTTGAAAAGCGCGCGTTTGATAATGCAGGACTTATATACGGCATGGGCCACGCGATTTATTCGCTTTCCGACCCGCGCGCTGCGCTGCTTGAGGGCTTTGCACGACAGCTCTCGGTTGAAAAGGGCTGTGAGGATGAGTATGAGCTTTATAAAACCGTTGCCACCCTCGCGCCTGAGATTATTGCAGAAAAGCGCAAAATGTATAAGGGAGTCAGCCCCAACGTTGACTTCTATTCGGGTCTGATTTATAAGATGCTCGGCCTCCCGAGTGAGCTTTTCACCCCGCTTTTCGCCGTTTCACGCATAGCGGGCTGGAGCGCGCACCGCATTGAAGAAATACAGAATGCGGGCAAGATTATCCGCCCTGCATATATAAACGTAAAAAAAGAGGAACCTTACGTTCCGCTTTCCGAAAGATAAGAAAAAAGACAGAGCCTTTCGGCTCTGTCTTTTTGTGTTTTTAGTATGCAACGCCCTCTGCAATCATAGCGTCGGCAACCTTCATAAAGCCGGCAATGTTTGCACCTGCAATGAGGTCGCCCTCCATGCCGTATTTCTTTGCGGCATCATAGGAGTTTTTATAAATGTCGGACATAATCTGGTGGAGCTTTGCGTCAACCTCTTCTGCGGTCCAGCTGTAGCGCATAGAGTTCTGGCTCATTTCAAGGCCCGAAACGGCAACGCCGCCTGCGTTAACAGCCTTGGACGGAGCAATGACAACCTTGTTCTCCTTAAGGTAAGCAACAGCCTCCTCGGTTGTGGGCATATTGGAAACCTCAACATAATACTTAACACCGTTCTTTACGATGCTTTTAGCGTCTTCAAGTGATACCTCGTTCTGAGTGGCGCAGGGCATAACAACGTCAACCTTCTGCTCCCACGGGCGCTTGCCCTCAAAATACTGAACGCCAAACTTATCGGCATAGTCCTTAACCTTGTCGTGACCTGAAGCGCGCATTTCGAGCATGAAGTTAATCTTCTCGTCGGTGGAAACGCCGTCGGGGTCGTAAACGTAGCCGTCAGGGCCGGAGATGGTAACAACCTTACCGCCAAGCTCGGTAATCTTCTTAACGGTGCCCCAGGCAACGTTGCCGAAGCCCGAAACAGCAAAGGTCTTGCCCTTTATGTCTTCACCAAAGGTCTTAAGCATTTCTACCGTGTAGTAAACAGCGCCAAAGCCCGTAGCCTCGGGACGGATGAGAGAACCGCCGAAGGAACGGCCCTTTCCTGTGAGAACACCGGTGAATTCGTTGCGCAGACGCTTGTACTGGCCGAAGAGATAGCCAACCTCACGTGCGCCAACACCGATGTCACCAGCGGGAACGTCGGTATCGGGGCCGATGTGTTTCGCAAGCTCGGTCATAAAGCTCTGGCAGAAGCGCATAATCTCAGCGTCGGACCTGCCGCGCGGGTCAAAGTCTGCGCCGCCCTTACCGCCGCCCATAGGAAGACCGGTAAGGCTGTTTTTAAAGGTCTGCTCAAAGCCGAGGAATTTAATAACAGAGGAGTTAACAGACGGGTGCAGACGAATGCCGCCCTTATAGGGGCCGATGGCAGAGTTGAACTGCACGCGGTAGCCGCGGTTAACCTGTACTTTTCCGTTGTCGTCCATCCAGGAAACGCGGAAAGAAATCATGCGCTCGGGCTCAACGATTCTTTCCATAACGCCCCATTTTTCAAGGCGCGGGTCCTGTTCAACAACAGGCTCCAAGGATTCCAAAACCTCAAGCACAGCCTGTAAAAACTCAGGCTCGTCAGCGTTGCGTTTGGAAACGGTTTCGTACACTCTTTTGAGATATTCGTTTTTCAGTTTCATAATATACCTTCTTTTGAAAAAAATTATAAAAAAAGTTTAACACGCTAAACCGCAAAAGTCAACAAAAAAATATGCGGTTTATTTTAATTTTATTGAATTAGAAAATATATTATGTTATTATGTTTTAACGAGGTGAGGGAATGAGTACCACAATAGCCGCAATTTCCACACCGCTCGGCGAGGGCGGAATAGGCACTGTCAGAATATCGGGCGACGATGCACGCGCGGTTGCAGACAGGGTGTTTCGCGCCAAGGGCGGAAAGAAAATTAAAGACGCGTTGGGATATACTGCGCTTTTCGGCGCGGTTTACGACGGAGACACCCTGCTGGACGAGGCGGTGGCTCTCATTTTTGCTGCACCAAAAAGCTACACGGGGGAGGACGTGGTGGAGCTTTCTACCCACGGCGGCGTGTATATAACGCGTGCGCTTTTGCGCGCCTCCATAGCGGCAGGCGCAACGCTTGCGGCCCCCGGTGAATTCACGCGGCGCGCGTGGGAAAACGGAAAGATGGACCTGTCCGCCGCCGAGAGTGTAATGGCACTCATTTCCGCAAACGGCGAGCAGGAGCTTAAAATGGCGCTTGCCGCAAAAACGGGCAGAGTGCACAGAGAAATTGAAAAAATCAAAGAGGAATTGCTTGCCGTATCTGCCGCGATGGCGGTCTTTGCGGACTATCCCGATGAGGACCTGCCCGAAGCCGACGAGCAGAACGTCAAAGAAAAGCTCTTGTCAGTAAAAGCGGCGCTTTCCCGATTGCTTTTGGGCTTTGATGCAGGCAAAATCATTCGCGAGGGGATAAGCACCGCAATAATCGGTGCGCCCAACGTGGGAAAATCAACCCTTATGAATATGCTGTCGGGCGATGAACGCTCGATTGTTACGGATAAAGCAGGCACCACGCGTGACGTGGTCGAGGAAACGGTGCGCGTGGGCGATTTGCGTCTGCGGCTTGCCGATACCGCAGGTCTGCACGAAACCAAGGACGAGGTTGAGGCTATCGGCGTTGACCTTGCATTTAAACGCGCCGCTGAGGCACAGCTTGTCTTGGCGGTGTTTGACGGCTCGCGTCCGATGGATAATAACGACCGACGGATTTTAGAGCTTATAAGGGACAAATGTGCGGTTGCGGTTGTCAACAAGACCGACAAGCCGCTTATGATAGATTTACAGGAGTTTGCACCGCTTTCGCCCGTATTAATTTCGGCACGCGAGGGAACGGGGAGCGAAGAGCTTAAGTCCGCCATAATAAACGCGTCGGGCGTGGCAAACCTGAAAAGCGACGTTGCCGTGCTCATAACCGAGCGCCAGCGCCAGTGTGCAAGCCGCGCGTATGACAGCGTGTGCGAGGCACTGTCTGCCATGGAAACGGGCTTCACGCTGGATGCTATCGACATCTGCGCCGACGAGGCGCTTTCGGCACTTCTCAGCCTCTCGGGCGAGCGCGTGACAGAGGCGGTCGCGGATGAGGTCTTCAGCCGATTCTGTGTAGGAAAGTAGGATTATATGAAAAAATATAACGCAGGACAGGTGGACGTTGCGGTAATCGGCGCGGGCCACGCAGGAATAGAGGCGGCGCTCGCAGCGGCAAGACTTTCTGTTAGCACCGTAATGTTCACAATAAATCTTGACTGGGTGGGCAATATGCCCTGCAACCCGTCCATAGGCGGAACCGCAAAGGGTCACCTCGTGCGAGAGGTGGATGCTCTCGGCGGTGAGATGGGCAAGGCGGCCGATGCAAATATGCTGCAAAGCCGAATGCTCAATCTCGGCAAGGGCCCTGCCGTGCATTCTCTGCGCGCGCAGATAGACCGCCGCAGATACAGCGAATATATGAAGCACGCCGTCGAAAAACAAAAAGGCCTTGACGTCAAGCAGGCGGAAATTATCGATTTGTATAAGGAGGACGACGGCTGGCACGTCGTCACAATGCTTGGTGCAGAGTACGTCTGCAAGACCGTAATTCTGGCAACGGGCACCTTTTTGGGCGGCAGAATTTTCGTGGGCGAGGTAAATTATGAGGGTGGTCCCGACGGCACCTTTGCCGCAACAAAACTGTCGGAAGCGCTTTATAAGCTCGGAATTCCGCTGCGCCGTTTTAAAACGGGCCCCCCTGCCAGAGTGCTGCGTGACAGCATAGATTTTTCCAAAATGGAGGAGCAGGCGGGAGACGAGCACATCGTGCCCTTCAGTTATAAAACCAAGGACAAGGGCGAAAACAAGGTGCTTTGCCACATTGCCTACACAAACGACGAAACCAAGGAAATAATCCTGAGTAATCTCGACCGTTCGCCGCTTTATTCGGGTGATATTCACGGTGTGGGACCGCGCTATTGTCCGAGCATTGAGGACAAGATTGTCCGCTTTGCAGACAAGGAGCGCCACCAGCTTTTTGTCGAGCCGTGCGGAATGAACACAGAGGAAATGTACCTGCAGGGAATGTCGTCCTCCCTGCCTGAAGAGGTGCAGATTAAAATTTACCGCTCGATAAAGGGGCTTGAAAACGTAAAAATAATGCGCAGCGCATACGCTATTGAATATGATTGTGTTGACCCGCTTGCGCTTTCACACACACTGCAGTTTAAGGACCTGCCGGGGCTTTTCGGCGCGGGCCAGTTCAACGGCTCGTCAGGATATGAGGAGGCGGCGGCACAGGGTCTT
>CALDPI010000025.1 GCA_937912045.1 uncultured Clostridia bacterium | reverse complement strand
AGAAAACATACACAAAAAAGTAAAAAAATATAAAAAAGAGAAAAACTTGCATCGCGGGTTTTTCTTTTTTTTATGCATGCTTGTCATATCCTTATACCTTTGCCGGCATGAAGGATAATGGAGAGAGAAAGCCGGGAATGGCTCAGTCGTTTGTAACGGGAGTTATTGCGATTGTTTTTCTGCTGGTGGGATACCAGACGGCAATCTTATCGCCCTTGTTTTCTGGGAAAAGGTCGCTTATATCGCGCTGTGCGCCTACGAACACGTCGTTGCGCGGATAGCCGAGTGCAACCATCTTATCAACATCAAAATTAAGTTCATATGCCATAACTTCTTTTGTTGCCTCTCCATCAATAAGCACATAGTTAATTCCCTTGGGCACATTATAGTAGTTTTTGGTGCTCTTAATACATGTACCATGAGTAATGTGTATGGAAACCTGTCCCTTGCGCAAGGAGGTAAGAAAACGGTTGCAACTGAAAAGCACCCTTGCAAAAAGGCGGGTGTAGAGTATTTTATATTTAAAATTCGGGTCATCCACCGCAAGATATGACACGTTTTTAATCTTTGGCAGGTCATCATTTATGCTGTCCACAATCCACAAAAATTTATATTTTTCGTTCATGCCCCTTTTTATCATTTCATCAAATACGGGCTTTGTGTTATCCGAAAGGTTAGGTATACTTTCAAACACCAAAAGCTTTTTGGTGGGCACAAGGGAAAGCATTCCTTTGATTATTTTTTTAATCATTTTCTATCTCCTTAAAAACTGCTTTGCGGTTGAAAGCAGGTATTTAAAGTTTTCGTTTCTCGTTATGATGCTGAGCAGAATATAAACCGCCGCACCAACCAAAAGCTGTAAAACGAGCAACAAAAACGGGTTTATCTGAAGTGAGTTCATAAGAAGCACAACCGCACCCATAATAAGCGAAATTATGAGGTTTGGCACAATGTCTGCCAGCTGATAACGGTATTTATAGCCAATGAGCTTTCGGTTGGGGAAGGTATTTATAAGCGTCGCCACGACGGTGCAAAGTATTGCCGAAACCGCCAGCATTACAGGGCTGTCGCTTGCAAATATAAAGGCAAGAATAATTACAAAATAGGACGCCTTTTTAATTATTTCAAGTATAAGACTTATATCACTTCTGCCGATTGCCTTTATGGTTTGCAGATTGCCTATTTGTATCATATCAAACATATACGAAATGCAGAAAATCTGAATGTACGGAACGGCACCCATCCATTTTTCAGTTAAGAGCAATCGCACAAAGCTTTCCGAAACCGCAAAAAAGCCGCACATAAGCGGAAATACCACGTAGGATGCCACGCGGATATAGCGGCGCGTAATTGCAAGCACCGCAGACATATCGTCCTGCACCTTTGACATAACGGGGAAAAGCACGGTTGAGAGGGTCTGACTTATTGTGCTATTAAGGAGCGAGGGAAAGCTCTTTCCCTTTGTGTAAAACGAAAGGTCAACCGCCGAAAACTTGAGACCGACGATTAACGGATTTATTTCGTCATAGATAACGGTTATGACCGACGTCATAAAAATTTTCCAGCCGTAACCGAAAAGCTCTTTAAAGCTCTGTGTGGAAAACACCGGTAAAATCTTAAATTTAGTGGTGACAAATAACGAAATGGTGCCTACAGCAGCATTAAGCATCTGCTGTGTCACAAGCGCCCACACGCCGAAGCCCATAACCGCCATGCCTATTCCGACAACTGCAGAAAAAAGCGTGCCCGCCATGGTGGATATGAAAAGCTTTTTAAACTGAAGCGTGTTGGCGATATATGCAGTCAAAATTGATTTCACCGCGTTGACTATAATGGTTAGTGCCATTATGCGTATAACGGGGACAACCATAGCCATTTTATAGGCCTTTGCAATCAGCGGTGCGGTGAAAAACAGCAGAAGATACAGCACGACCGAAACCGCAAGGCTTGTGTAAAGGATTGTGGAATAATCGGTCGGGGTGCTGTCCTTTTTTTGTATCAGCGCGGTGTTAAGTCCGCCTGCAATAATTACGTTGGCAAAGTTGAAGAATATTGTCACAACGCCGACTATCGCATAATCATCCGGCACAAGCAGTCGCGCCAGAATTATTGAAACGACGAGCGACACAAGCTGTGCGCCTATTCTCTCGCCAAACGTCCATATAAAGCCACCAAAGGCCTTCTTTTTTAAACTTCCTGACTGTTCTGACATTTAATTACTTCCTACCTGCTGTAAATTTTGTAAAAAAGCGGTGGACAGAGCCACAAAAGCAACATTCCTATTTTAAAGCGTCTGTTATAGTAGCGAGAAAAGAAAACATACCTCTTGTTTTTAAGTGCCCTCTTTCTGAGCTCGGGTATTCTGTGGGCGAAATCAGCACCGTCATTTGTCAGAATAAGACGAATTAAAAAGAAGCAAAGATGCACGTCAAAGCTGACCCATTTTTTATAAAGTGCTTTGTTCCCTTCGCACTCTTTTAGATAATCGTCACGGAGCTTCAGCGGATAAAAGTGAACATCCTTAACCTTTGAGTTCATACAAGACTCTTCGTGCATTCTGTAATGATAGGTTATGTCGTCCATCAGTTTAATACGGTTTGACTTTTTTATGAGTGAATGAACAAACACGGAATCCTCTGCGACCTTTAGGTTTGTATCAAATCTCAGCTCACCTATTGTTTCCCGTCTGTAAAGCTTATTACAGCTTGATTCTTTGATTTCGCCTAAAAAATAACTTCCTAAAATAATGTCCTTTTCGGTTAAAACCTTATCTGTGAAATCCTCGTTTACTACGTTGCCGTCCGAATACACCCTGTCATACGCGGTCTGCACCATATCGGCATCCTGTATGTTTTTATAAAGCAAATCCAAAGCAAAGGGCTCGATAGTATCATCACCGTCAAGGAAATAAACGTACCTTCCCTTTGCATTTTCAATGCCTAAATTACGGGCATTGGAAACTCCGCCGTTAGCTATGTGCAACGGTTTGATTCTTTCATCCTCTTTGGCGTATGCTTCCAAAATATCTCCGCTGCCATCTGAAGAGCCGTCGTTAACGGCAATAACCTCAAAATCGTGAAAGGTCTGTGAACGCACGCTGTCAAGACATTCTGCCAGATGCTTTTCCAGGTTGTATACAGGTATGATTACACTAATTTCAGGCATTTTGCACCTCTTCTTTTGGTTTGGAAAGCATATTCATAAGATATCCGAGCGCCATCCAGAAAATTACGGAGCCTGCGGTGTTTATGAAAAAGATCTCCGAATAGAAGAAACAGGAAACGAAAACAGGCACAATCACACACAAAAGCGACATACAGAACAAATACCTCTCGCCCTTTAGTTTAAATAGCTTTGTAAATGCGGTAATGAGCACTATGAGCATAAACGCGGCAAGCAAAAGAATTCCAACCGCGCCTTGACTTACAAGCACGTCGACAAACATATTGTGCATGCTGCCAAAATCGCACTGATTGTTGTTCACAATATATGTTTCCGGCAGATTTTCAAGTGCATATGGCACCATATTTCTAAATGATACGCCTATTATGGGGCTTGTGGAAAAAATCTCTAAACCGCTTTTCCAGATTGCAAAACGGCGGTTACTGATATCTCCGCCCTCGGAGCCTAAATCCTCTATCGGTCTGCCGACAGTGCTGTTTTTAATCTCCTCGTCTTCTGTAATCTGATTATCTTCAAAATAGTCCTCTCTCTTTTCCTCGTCCATCCAATAAAAAAGCGGGGATTCGGGGTTTTTAACAGCAGACAAATAGGCATTTCCCAGACGGACGGCACCGCTGACAGCCACCAAGCTCAAAACCGCGGTAAATGCGGCAAGTACCACCGCAATGCCCCTTTTATAAAGAGGTCTGAGCTTTGCAAGCCATTTTGCCTTGTCGGCCATAATTGCAACCGACCAGAAGGCTGTTACCACAAGGGCAATCTGTGCTGTGCGCGAATCTGAAAATGCAATGTAAAAAAACTGTATTACGACGTTGAGAGCTAAAAATATTTTGATAATGACCTTTTTGGCGCACAAGAAGAACATAACCGAAATCAAGGTGGAAACTATTCCAAACACGGCACCATAGTTGGGGTCTGAATAAAGTCCCCACAGTCTGTTCCAGATAAAACCTGTGATTGTTGCAACGCCCTCAACCACCTCGTATTTGTAATAGTTGAACACCCAACAAACAAGGCCCAGGGCCGAAAATGCGAAGGTATAGACAACTACCACCCAGCCGAGAATGGTGCACTCTTTTTTGATTTTTTCTGTGCTCATTGAAGAATCATAAGCATAAAGCAGGAAAAACTGCATTGACATCCATATTGCAGCCTTTATATTTGACACTATTCCGTATTTTGCGGCGAACAGCGACGAGACAACATACGAAACAAGGAAAAGGCAGAGTATTATAATTCCCTTTGTCCTTTTGTATGTACCGAAGTGAAACAGTCGATAAAGAAAATATACGCCGCCAAAAGCAGTTACGCCATACGAAATAAGAGTAAGGATAGAGCTGTTTGCAAGCAGGCTGTTAAACGACAAAAAGCCAAGCAACAAATATACTATTTTAAAAATCAGACCCACGCTTATTGCGTTTTTAGCCTTAATTAACGTCCCCTTCATTTTGCCACCTCATTCAAATCCAAAATCAAACCCAGTTGTTCTTTTTGCTTTGACAAATCGAAATTATCGCCGCAATCAAAAACAAAATCTTCTCTATTCACGTTTTTATATCCCGAAATTGCCAAGGCCCAATCCCTTTTGCGCAGCGGAACAAAGCTTATCATATTGCTTATCCCTGCAAGGCGCGGAACGCGGTCTGAAGCAACGCAAGGAGTGTGCGTGTATTGTGCCTCTATAAACACAATGCCCAACCCCTCGAAATTAGACGGAAGAGCGAAAACGTCAAACGCACTCATATATCCTCGGGAGGCATCCAAGCGTCCCAAAAGCTTTACCTTTTCCTCTATTCCGTATTTCGCAATTTGCGCTTTAAGCTTCGGCATCAGCACACCGTCACCGATGATTACCAAGACGGCGTCGGGCTCTGTTTTTTGCAGCTCGTAAAAAGCGTCTATGAGAAACTTGTGATTTTTCTGATAACAGACGTTTCCAACGTTGCCTATGACAAATTTTTCCTCAATTCCCAACTCTTTTCTTATTTCGTCGCGCTTTTCCTGGCTGAAAGAAAATTTCGACGTATCAACTGCGTTATATATAACCTCGCAGACGTTTGCGGCCTTTTTGCCAAACATCCATTCTGCCGCAACGTCCGAGCAGCAGAGATAACTGTTTGCGCTTTTTCTTACGAGGCCGCGCAGAAGATAATGCAAAGCTGTGAAAATGCATCTTTTTACGCCGTTTTCACAATCATAGCCCGACGTGTGCGAATGGGCAATAACCTTTTTTACACCACAGCTGCGTGCCGCAAGGAGTGACGGAAAGGTAAGCGCGGTGGATATGTTCATATACACGATGTCATACCCGTTGCTGTTTATAATCTCCTTCACCTGTCGGTACTGCAAGACAGGGTGCATAAGACTGGCGACCTCAAAAAGCTCGCTGCCGTTTGCCTTTAAATATTCGGCAAGCGACTCGTCCCTTTTATTAGTCAGAAAATCAATTTTTATATCCTCTGTTTTTACACTTTCATAAAAATTCAAAAGGTATTTATCAATTCCGCCGGCCTTGCCGTCGCAAATCATACCAACTAAAACCTTTTTCATAACACACTCTCTAACCCAATAAATTTATAAGACGACCCATAGCATAGGCAAGCCCTGAGCATTTGTGATTTAATGCAAATTTAACCGCCGAATACACCGCATTTGACGGAGTGCATTCTGACAAGAGCGAGCGATAAAGTTCCATATCGCAAACCTTTAAAAACCAATTTTTTCTATCGGCGGCGTTCATTCCCGATTTTTCGCTTAAATTTCTGCAAACAGCCGAAAGCGTGTAACGCAACAGGCGGCTGCCCAGCATATCATAAAGATATTTGTCAAAAAAGCCGCGTTCTTTGCAAAATTCGTACATACTCTCAATGCGGCGATAGCTTAAATCAAAATAGTTCTTTGTGAACTGGTGTGTAATGCTGTTGTTGGGTCGCTTGGCATAGTGATATCCCACAAAGTTTAAGGTCGTGAGTGTTTCCATATGCTTTGCAAACTCAAGATTGAAAAAGTAATCCTCATAAAAAAGCGCATCTTCAATCTTTATGCCATGTTCTTTTATTATCTTTGCCTTATAAAGCGAGTTCCACTGATAGCCAAAAAGTGTTTTTTCTTCGAGCTTTAATATCTCTTTTACAAGGTCTTTGCTATCGGTAATCTTAAGTTCGTTTGGGGTTATAACCACTTTTTTTACTATTTCGCCCTTTTCGTTATAGTGCTCCTCCACAAGTCCCCAAACAATCTGGTCGGGTTCTTCCTCCATACAGGCGGCCGCCTTTTGATAAAGGTCGGACTCTATAACATCGTCCGCATCGACAAAGGTAATGTATTCACCCGCCGCTACCGCAAGGCCTGCATTTCTGGCACCGCCAGCGCCCACGTTCTTTTCAAGTGCAATTACCTTTACCCTTTCGTCCTCGGCCGAAAGCTTTTGAAGTTTTTCAAGACTGTCGTCCTTTGAGCAATCGTTAACGCAAATAATTTCTATATCTGAAAAAGACTGGGCCAATATGCTTTTTACCGAATTTTCGATGTATTCACCTGCGTTATACACAGGCATTATTACGCTTATTGTGGGCATTTTTTTCATTCTTTTCACGTCCTTAACGATGTGCGCGCGCACTAATACTTATATAGTATATCATATCAAATAAGATAACGCAATGAAAATAAAAATATAGACCCTGCCGCAAGACGCGGCAGGGTCTTTTCTTTACGGATTTTGTTCTTCTGAGGTGTTTTGGTTTTGGGAATTTTCCGCATCCTCGTACGAGCTTGTGGGGCTGCTGACGCTCGTCTGCGGCTCATCCTCGGAGGGAGTCTGTTCACTCGTGGAGGGGGGCGGCTCACTCGAGGATGGCGGTGCGGAGCTTGAAACGGGTGGCAGAGGCGTTTCTTCCTTTATTTCTAAGCTGATTTCCTTAAAATACTGTGCCACGCCCTTGACAATCGCCTTTGCTTTGCTTACGTTCACGCTCTCACTCGCTATGCCTGTGCGGTCAATGTTGCCCGTCATAAAGCCGTTTTCGGTCAGCACAACGGGGCAATCGGTCATACGTGCGACGTAGTAATAGTGCCACTGGAAGCGGTTGCGGTTTTGTGACGCAGGCGCGTTATAAATTCCCGTCTGCATTGTGGAATTATACACGTACTTGGTTGGAAGACTCGAAAACAGCGTAAAATGTAATGCGGCGAATCCGTTTGGCTTTGTTGAGGTGCTGGAGTCGTGGTGCACTGCGATGCACAAATCGGGCTTGGTGGTCTTGACAAACTTGCAGCGGCGAAGCTCTTGATGCACCGCGGCACGCACAGCGCCGGTTCCCTTACCGTGGATAATACGCACAGATTCCAGTCGTCCCATAGAGGCATCGTCGATGTAACGCTCCACACCGTCCACATCCTTGGGGCTGACACCCAAAAGGTCCATAAAGTAAGCCACAGTGCGGTAAATGGCACCGGTATCCACATAGTAATAGCCCAGTTCCTTTGCCAGCCGTTTGGCGATGG
>CALDPI010000024.1 GCA_937912045.1 uncultured Clostridia bacterium | reverse complement strand
CTGGTTCGTCTGCTGCAGGCTGCAGAATTTGATGTTGAGCTGGCAGAGCGGGGCATTATCTACATCGATGAAATGGATAAAATCGCACGCAAGAGCGAGAATACTTCCATTACCCGTGATGTTTCCGGCGAAGGTGTCCAGCAGGCTCTGCTGAAGATTCTCGAAGGCACCGTTGCCAGCGTTCCTCCCCAGGGCGGACGGAAGCATCCTCAGCAGGAAATGATTCCTCTGGACACCACCAACATTCTGTTCATCTGCGGCGGCGCCTTTGACGGTCTGGATAAGATCATCGAAAAGCGCACTGACAAGAGCGCAATCGGCTTTGATGCTCCTGTCCACAGCAAGAAGAACCGGGATGTGGGCGATCTGTTTGCCCAGGTGGAACCCCACGATCTGCTGAAGTTCGGCATTATCCCCGAACTGGTAGGCCGTATGCCTGTGATCACGTCTCTGAAGAGTCTGAGCCAGAATGATCTGGTGCGGATTCTGGTGGAGCCGAAGAATGCACTGATCAAGCAGTATCAGGCACTGCTGAGCATGGATGGTGTGGCCCTGGACATCACCGATGAAGCTCTGCTGATGATTGCCCAGAAGGCTCTGGACCGGCAGATCGGCGCAAGAGGCCTGCGGGCCATTATGGAAAAGGTCATGACCAACATTATGTTCCTGATCCCTTCGGATCTGTCCATTAAAAAGGTGGTCATTACACCGGAAGCCATCGATGGCGGCGATCCTCTGATTTACCGGGATCCTGCCCATCCCAGAGAGAAACTCTCTGGAAAGAAATAACCTGCTAAGGGGGTAGTTTTCTACCCCCTTTTTTCCAAAAGGAGGGAAAAACCCTTGACTGAAACCATGTATGCAGGAAAAATGCCCATTTTGGCCCTTCGCGGTCTGGCAGTTTTTCCCGATCAGACGGTCCACTTCGATGTGGGCCGCCCCAAGTCCATCAAGGCTCTGGATGCTGCCATGAAGCAGGATCAGACCCTGCTGCTGATTCCCCAGAAGGATATGCTGGTGGATGACCCCAAGCTCATTGACCTGTATTCTGTCGGTACCGTTGCCAGGGTCAAGCAGGTTCTGAAAACCCAGGGGGAAAATCTCCGGGTGCTGGTGACCGGTGTCTGCCGCGGTAAGATTACCGAGATGTCCCAGACAGAACCGTTTATGAGCGGCATCGTGGAAGCGATCCCTGTACCGGAAAGCAATGATTCCGTCCGGGCCCATGCTCTGCGCCGGGAAGCTGTGAATCTGTATGGCTTGTATCTGCAGATGTCCGAACATCCCGCTCAGGCTGTCCATCTGCGTATGATGTCCAGCGAAAGCTGCGGCTTTGTTGCAGATGCCATCGCCCAGAATTCCGGCATCGATTTCCCTGACAAGGCAAAGCTGCTGTGTCAGCTGAATCCCAACCGCCGTCTGGAGGCAGCTCTGCGGCTTCTGCGGCAGGAAGTGGAGATGCTGCGTCTGGAAACCGATATTCAGGAAAAAACCCGTTCTGCCATTGACCAGAACCAGAAGGATTACTATCTGCGGGAGCAGATGAAGGTGATCCGGGAAGAACTTGGCGAAGGCGATGACGAGAACGAGTTTGAGACATATATTAAGAAGATCTGCGATCTGCATCTGTCTGAAGAGCATGAAAAGAAGCTTCTGAAGGATGTGGAGCGCCTGAAGAAGCAGCCCTTCGGTTCTTCCGAGGGTGCGGTGCTCCGGAATTATCTGGACACCATTCTGGAGCTGCCCTGGAATGTAAAAACCAAAGAGCGGGTGGACGTTGCTGCTGCCCGGAAGATTCTGGAGCATGACCATTTCGGTCTGGAAAAGGTGAAGGAGCGTATTCTGGAAACCATTGCGGTCCGTCAGATGGCACCGGAAATGCCTCCCCAGATCCTTTGCCTGGTGGGCCCTCCCGGTGTTGGCAAAACCTTTCTTGCACAGCAAGCTGCGCGTGCGCTCCCCCTGCCGTTCCGACGTTTTGATATGAGCAGCTTCGGCGATAAGGAGGCAGCCTTTGAGTTTTCGGGAACGGATAGGATATATAAAAGCGCGCACGAGGGCTTGGTCACCGGTTTTGTAAATAAGCATCCGAGATGCGTTTTGCTCTTTGACGAAATTGAAAAAGCTCACGCAAACATAATTCATCTGTTTTTGCAGATTCTCGACCTTGGCAAATTAAAGGATTCCTATATGAAACGTAACGTTTCGTTTAAGGATACCATTATCATATTCACCACAAACGCAGGCAGAAGCCTTTACGATACGTTGGAGCCGGGCATGTCGATGCCCAACCGCAAGACCATATTAAACGCCCTTTCAAAAGAGATAAATCCTGTCACGGGCAAGAACGTATTCCCAGAGGCAATCTGTTCACGCTTTGCGCTTGGAAATATCGTTCTTTTCAATCCCCTGGGCGCAGAGGAGCTGCTCAATATCGGTAAGGCAGCCCTTGATAAATATGCCGAGGACTTTAAATCTAAATTTCATATTCCGCTTGACCTGGACGAGCACGTCGCCGCCGCATTACTTTATGCAGAGGGCGGCAGGGCAGACGCACGCTCGGTCAAGGGTCGCGCCACCAATTTTATCTCGTCCGAGGTGTATAATTGGATGCGCTTTGCCGACGAAAAAAACGATTCCTGCGTCGAATTTATGGATTACATCAAGTTCCGCACCGAGTTTGGCTCTAAAGAAATCAAGAGGCTTTTCTGCCCTCCGACACGCGCAAAGGTCCTGCTTTTCAGCGAAAAGGAGGATACCTATAGTCACCTTGAATCCACAGGTCGTTATCAATTCATAACCACCCATTCAAAAGAAGAGGCAGAGCATATCATCGCCACCGAAGAAGTAACCTTTGCTATCTGCGATATTTCGGGAAAAGACGTGCCCACCTTGAATATTGAGGATATTGTGTCCACAGGACGTCAGCTTATGGACACGCTCGTTAAGGAAAACGTTCCTGTGCTTGTATATTCCAAAAATGACTGTGTAATCAATAAAGAGGAGCGTCAGGCGCTTGTGGAAAACGGCGCGTCAGGCTTCTTTGACGAGACCGGAAAATATAATTCTTTCAGAGCGCTGAAAGCAATTTGCAGACGTCTTCACATCGAAAAAATGCTGCGTGAGCTGGGACGCACGCGTAAAATGTTAACCTTTGATTGCGGTTACGATTTTGATGATATTATAGGTGGCGTCATAACCTTAAAGAAATTCCGCCTAATTCCTGCAATAGATGCAGGCGACCAGCGCGATATTGATGGGCTGCAGGCAGCGTCGGACATCACCTTTGACAGTATCATAGGCGCAGAGGATGCAAAGGAGGAGCTTTCAAGCTTCATATCCTACATAAAGGAGCCGCGGATTTACGCCAAAAACGGCATAGCTGCCCCGAAGGGACTTATACTTTACGGCCCTCCCGGAACGGGTAAAACCATGCTTGCCAAGGCCTTCGCACGCGAGTGCGGTGCAACCTTTATTGCAACACAGGGCAACCGCTTTTTAACAAGCAACATAGGCGGTGGCGCCAGAGAGGTAAAAAGGCTTTTTGCCCTTGCAAGAAAATATGCGCCCTCTGTTCTGTTCATTGACGAGATTGATATTGTTGCACAAAACCGCGAAAACAGCCAACTGGCAAACGACGTTGTCAACGCACTCTTAAACGAGATGGACGGCTTCGCGTCGCATCCGACACGCCCGGTGTTCGTGCTGGCGGCAACCAACTTTGACGTGTCGTATGGCGGCAAGAGCAGGCTCGACCCTGCGCTTTTGCGCCGCTTTGACCGAAGAATTTTTGTTGACCTACCCAACAAGCAGGAGCGTATTAAGTTCATAAAAAATCGCCTGAAGAAATCAAATCAGCAGTTGTCGGATACGATGCTCCAAAGTGTCGCCCTGCGCTCGACGGGTATGAGCCTGTCAGATTTGGGCTCGGTTATCGAGTTTGCCCTGCGCTCTATGCTGCGCGCAGGCCTTACAGAGCTGGACGATACTCGGTTTGATGAGGCGTTTGAAACCTATTGCTACGGCGAAAAGACGGCCTGGGATAAGGAACTGTTGCACAGAATTGCCGTGCACGAGACCGGCCACGCCGTCGTAAGCTATCTGTGCGGAAGCAAACCTGCATATCTGACCGTTTCGGGACGCGGTAGCTTTGGTGGCTATATGCTGACAGAGGAAGTATCCCTGCAGACAAAAAATCAGCTGCTTACAAGCATTCGCACAATGCTTGCAGGACGCGCGGCAGAGCAGCTCTTCTTCGGCGAGGAGGAGGGAATGACGACAGGCGCAGTCAGCGACCTGCGTGCCGCAACCGACGTCGCAATGAAGATGATTACCGCCTATGGCATGTGTAGCTCTCACGGCATTATGTTTTATGACGATGACGAGCCCACGCGCGCGGAAACGGCGGAGCTTTGCAACCGCATTCTGAGTGAAGAGCTTGAAAACGCAAAGGCCTTACTCAAAGAAAACAAGGCCAAAACGGAGGAGCTTATAGAAGCGCTTATGCAGAAAAACAGCCTCGTCGGTAAGGAGATTGAAAAAATCTTAAAATAATAAAAAGCGGAGTGATTATCACTCCGCTTTTTTATTGTGTAGGCTAAATTACTTCTTAATCTTATAGCCGATGTTTCTTTCCCCCTCGGTGAAGGAAATGTTGCAAATGCTGGCAACCGTCGGATAAATTCCGAATGTTATTAAACCAAGCCAGAAGTAAGCACCGGTGCGACATTTATATCCTTCAGGACGAAGATTTGAATGATTGATTACCACACTTCCAATCCATCCAAACATAAATGTAAGTAAGAAGCGAACTATGTTTTTGCTCATAAAAATAACCCCCCATAAATTTTCGATAACGATATTTAATATCATTATCTGATAAAATTTTACAGCATTCAGCGGAATATGTCAAGCAGGCAGCTTACTTCACTTCCAGACAGTATTTTCGTGGCGTCTTGCCCGTTATCTGTTTGAAAACGGATATAAAGTGCACCCCATTCCCAGCGACGATGCGTTTTTTAAAAAATTAGAACCGTACTTATTGACACGATGTGGTTAATAAGAGTATAATTCAGGCAGGAAATCATAAAGCTTGCGTCACAGATGTTCTTAACACAGGGATATACGGAAAGCTCCACTAAGAAGATGGCAGCCTATCTTGCAATCAAAACACAAAATCTTGCTGAATAATGGAGGAAAATATTATGAAGCTTGTAAACGATGTTAAGGATTCCACCAAAGTGCTTAGAATTTACGACGAGAAATATGAATATTCCTTCGGTTATTACAACAACAACGAGTGGGTTGACGAAAACAGACTTGTTTTGTCCCGCTGGAAAAAAACCGACTCCACAGAGTTTCCGAACGAAACCGAGCTTGTGCTTATTGATATAAAAAAAGGAACCGAAACGGTGCTTTGCGACAAGGAAACCTATGGCCGAAATTCCTTTTGCTATCTCGTATCAAGGGACAAGGTTTATTTTTTAAATAAGGAAGATTGGCTCTGCAGCAAAGATGTTAACACGGGCGAAATCACCAAGATTCATAAAAGGGTAACAATGGTTAATCCGGATATAACCGCAGACGGAAAATATCTTATTGCGGCCATCACGTTGAATAAGGACACAGCACAGGAAACCTACGCTTGCTTGCGTGTTAATTTGGAAACAGGAAAAGCAGAGGAACTGTTTGAAAAGATCTTTGAAAAGCCTATGGCCTACGCAGGACATAAGATGATTTGTCCAACCGATGAGGATAAGGTTTTCTTCTGTCACGAGGGCAATACACACTATGTTTCAAATCGCCTGTGGCTGTGGACAAAAGACAAGGGTTGCTACTGCCTTGCTAAGCAAAGGCTAAATGAAAACGGCGATTTGGGCGACTGCTTCGGTCACGAATGCTGGGCGCCCGACGGAAAGGGCCTATATTTTGTCAAATATCCCTGTTCGCCAATGAAGCCCACGGGTATTTGCTACGTTTCAACCGAAAAAGAGCAGACCGACGTCCTTTACGGAAAATACGGTTATTGGCACGTTTGCGCCGCTAAGAATGGCAGATTTTTAGCAGCCGACACAACAGGAAGTGATAACAAACAGCCCGAATATAGCGGGGTTTGTCTTATAGATATGGAAACAGGCGAAGAAAAAATGCTCATAAAGGCTGATATCACCTGGAAACATCCCTGCCATCCGCACCCTAAATTCAATTTGGATTCTTCACTTTTAATGTATCATGAATTATATAACGGAAACACTTGCGTTAACATTATAAAAATTGAAGACGTAATTGATTAATAATATTTTGTAGTTAATTCGATGATTTCTAAGGTATATAGCAAAATAGAAGATTTTTTAACAGAGAATAAAGAGCTTAACGTTAATCTGCCTTTTTCGGATGATTCCGCTGTCTTAAAAAGCAATTTCAAAATAGGAAATAAAACTGCCCCAAACCGACTTGCCTGTCAGGCGATGGAGGGGTGTGACGGAAATAAAGACGGCAGTCCCGATGTCTTTACAAAGCGCCGCTATGAACGCTTTTCTAAAGGTGGCGCAGGACTTATCTGGTTTGAGGCCACCGCCGTTATGTAAGAGGGCAGAGCAAATCCGCGCCAGTTTTATATAACAGATAATAATCTCGACGCTTTTAAGCGACAGGTTGAAGAAATTTAAAAAACTACCTATGAAGCCAACGGTTATGAGCCTCTGGTCATTATGCAGGCGACACATTCGGGCAGATACAGTAAGCCGGGAGGCGCTCCGGCACCGCTTATTGCTTATAACAATCCTATTTTCGAAAAGGACAACCTGATACCTAAAGATAGAATAGTTACTGATGAATATTTAGACAAAGTTAAAGAGGCATTAATTAACGGCGCCAAACTTGCAGAAAAAGCAGGTTTTGATGGTGTGGATAAAAATAAAATCTGCATCTGCTGCTCCAAATGCACCGAAACAATGCGAAAACCGGGCGGTACACCGGGCTGTGTTATCAGGGATAGAGATGTATATTTGCCGATATATAATAATCTTTGCAAATAGGAGAGAGAATTATGCTGTACATATTTTTGATATGGTTGATTTTGGGAGTAAACACTTATTTAGCTAAAGCCTCAGGACTTTCCATACTCAATTTTAATACCATTGTAAAATACAACATTTTACGAAACTTTTGGGCAATATTTTTTGCACTTTGCCTTGCACTAATCGGCGGCGAAAAATTGGATTTGAACATAACAATGTTTTTGTCTGCTGCAACGCTGGGTTCTGTGACGGCAATAGATTTGTTTATGGAACTGATGCTTTCAAAAACAAGCACAACCGCCCTTTCAAACATTATTCATCGCGGCGGCGTTGTAATTGCTTCATCTCTTGCGGGAATATTTCTTTTTAACAATCCTGTTAACCCTATCCAATGGGTGTTTTTTGCCCTGTTTATGATGGCATCATATATGCTTTGCGGCGCATCAAAAGAAATATATAAAAGCTTTTCATTAAAATCGGTTTTGATGCTTTTAACACATGCTTTGTGCGGCGGTTTAGCGGCTATTTCCTTGCAGGTGTTCGCCAAAACCAACGACGGAAATAACAATATGTTTTTAGTATTGGCATATACCGTCACACAAGTGTTATTGCTTTTGATTTTTCCGTTTTTGCGCTTCAAGCCGGAGGAGAAAGGCGCTAAAATTCCGCTCAAATTCAAATATTTCGCACTGATGATGGGAATAGTACTGGCACTCAATCAGCTTTTTACTGTGTTTGCGGCAAGAGTTTTGGATCCCATTGTTCAATTCTCGCTCATTGCCGTTGGCGGTATTGCTGTAAGTATGTTGGTAGGTCTTCTGTTTTTTAAAGAAAAAATCACCGCCAAAAGCGGTATTGCCGTTGCAGTATCAGCACTTTCGGTTGTAATGATTAACTATTTTAATTAAAAATAATTTTTCAAGGAGTTTACAATAAAAATAGCATTGGTAACGGGCGTTGCAGGCGGAATTGGTTTTGCAACCGCATTTTGAGTGAAGAGCTTGAAAACGCAAAGGCCTTGCTCAAAGAAAACAAAACCAAAACCGAGGAGCTTATAGAAGCGCTTATGCAGAAAAACAGCCTCGTCGGTAAGGAGATTGAAAAAATCTTAAAATAATAAAAAGCGGAGTGATTATCACTCCGCTTTTAGGTTTATATTACGATAAGCACCCGGAGGCATACCAACCGCTTTTTTGAAGAATGTATTAAAATAATATTCATTTTGAAAACCCAACATAGTACTGATTGTGCTTAGCGATAAATCTTTATTTTTTAGCAATTCAATACTGTAATTTATCTTTTTTTTATGGATATATTTGAGAAGTGTTTCGCCTGTATACTTCTTAAAAATCCGATTAAGATAAATTTCGTTAATATGGCAATAATCTGCGATATCTTTGCAGGTTAAAATAATGTTTAAATTATCTTTAATATACTTTTTTGATTTATCAATGTATAATTCAGTATTGCTTGATTGAACTGTCAAATGCAAATTTATGTGTTCTTCAAATTCTAAAAGTTCAAACAATATTTCGAACAGACGATTTTTTATAACATATTGCGACAAAACGGTGTTTTTGTCAGCTTGCTCAAAGAACATATTCAGATTTTCAATGATTCTATCATTTAATGTGATTATAGTGAAATCGGTAAAAAAATCGGTTGGCAGTATATCTTCCGGCAAGGTAAAAGCAATAGAAAATCTTTTTAGTTCTTTATTGAATTTAAATATGTGGGGTGAATTTTGTGGAATAATAATGGCTTCTCCGCACAGAACAGTATATTCTTTTAGATTATTATTGGTTACGATGCATTTTCCTTCTAAAACAAAATGCAATTCATAAAAAGTGTGCTTGTGAAGTTTGTTATTGAAATGTTCGGAAGGACTGTTAAAATCTTCGTATTGAAGCCATAAAATTTCTATATCGAGCGGTTCTTTGATTGCAGGAAGTATCATTTTTGAAAGCTTATTAGCACGATTTTTTGAAAAATTGCTCAGTATCATATTCTATACCACCTTTTATTTATATTACAATACAAAATTTAAAATCTCAAGAAAAAGTTTAAAATTCATAAAAAGACGTTTACGATTTTTATTGAAAGTCAAGACCTAAAAAGGTATGCTTTTTAAAAAAGGAGGTGTAGCATGAATAAGTTAAAAAGAAAAATACAGTTAAGAGAAAAAACCTGTGGAACCTTAATTAATATGTGCGATGTATGCGTTAGTGATATTTTCAGTCGCATCGGGTATGATTTTTTGTGGATCGATTTTGAGCACTCCTATTTATCTTATGAGGATATTTTAACACATACTGCTGTTGCAAAGGGTAATGGAACACCTGTTATTGTCAGGGTTCCGCAAAATGATTTTACAGCAACAAAAAAGGTCCTTGAAATGGGCGCTGACGGAATAATATTTCCTATGGTTAAAACAGCAAAGGAAGTTAATGAACTTATAGAATTTTCACTATATCCGCCTGACGGCAACAGAGGTTTTGGACCAATGGCGGCTATAAACTATGGACTTTCTGATGCGAACAAATATGTTAAAGCAGCCAATAAAGATATATGCAGATTTATTCAAATCGAGTGTAAAGAAATTATTGACGAACTAGATGATATTATGAAAAATGAATATATTGACGGATATATATTCGGCCCCAACGATTTATCTGGTTCTGTCAATGATTTTTTAAATGTGTATGATGAAAAGACCACAAAATTGATGAAGTATGCAATTAAAAAATTAAAAGAAAATCAAAAATATGTAGGGATTGCAACGGGAAGTAATAAAGAATCGGTTATCGAGCACTGGAGTAAAATGGGTGCCGATATGATTTGTTCAGGTGGAGATTTCGGTTTTTTAACCGAAGGTGCTGTAAATATGTTTAATATCTTAAAAAACAAACATATAGGAGGAAAAGTAAATGAATAAAGAAAAAATTATAAAAGGCAAAGTAAGAAATTTAAAATTAAGCGAACCGATTTTGTATATAGATAACGAGGCAAGAGGCAGAAGCGGTCACATGGGGCATCCTATGCTCAATTTAGGTAACGGCAGAATAATGGATTTCAATTCAAATGTTTCGGCTGTGCGTTGCGACGGACATTCAGGTTTCGGCTGGATGGAGTATAGAATGTCAGAAGATGGCGGAGAAACTTTTGGCGATTTTAACATTGTGCCATATACTAAAGAAATTCTTTTAGACGGAATATATTCTGCTATTATAGAAACTGCTGTTGTGTGTAATGATGGTGCAATTGTAGCCTTTTGCAATATATTTTCGCAGGAGAATAGTGTGTGTTGTAATCCGTACGGTACACCCACATATATACGCTCATACGATATGGGCAAAACTTGGGAAGAGGCAAAACCGTTATCAGCTTTTGAAGGCAGAGTGTATAGCGCTCGTTACTATGATGGTAAAATATATGTTTTAGATTTTTGTAACAGAGAGGTAGCCGGCGAAACGGAAAAGGATGTTTACCGTATATTCTGCAGTTGCGATAACGGAGATAACTTTGAAGAGCTTTGCATAGTACCGTTTAATTCTACAAAAGGCAGATTTTACGGCACAATGCAATTTGATAATTATGGAAATCTTATTGTTTATGCTTATAATCAAGATTGTGAAACGGAATTAGATTACGCCATAAGCAAGGATGGCGGAAACACGTGGAGTGAAACGGGCGTTTGCTACCTTGCGAAAAAAATAAGAAACCCTCAGGTCGCTATTTTAGACGGTCAGTTTATTCTGCATGGCAGAGAAGCAGGAGCTATAAATGCTTTTGTATTATATACCTCTGAAGACGGAATAGTATGGGACGAGGGACATCGCATTACCGACTATTATCCATGCTGTTCATTTTATTCGAACAATGTAATTGTTAATAAAAACGGAAAAAATATGCTGCTTGTTCAGTACTCTCAAACTTATAAAGAAAGCAGTTGCGTAAATATTTATCATATGTGGATTGAAAGTAAATAATCGTTATTAAATCAGTATAAAACTCCTTTGTTGACAGATAATAGAAATGTTATCAAAGCAACGAAGGAGTTTTTATATATGAAAGCAACAGGAATTGTTAGTAGAATAGAGGAATGCGTTATTTTAGGGCAAACCGCCTGAAACCCGCATAAACACTAGGGTTTTCACTGTTTTTTGTCCAAAAATTTTTCGTGAAAATCGCCTGTTTTCGACTTAAAATGCGAAGGGATGGCCGTTTTTCACTGTTCTGTAGCAGCTAAAACTAAACATTCAAACTGTCACAAAGCCGGATGAGTTATAGACTTGTCCGGTTATTTATTTGAATTTGCTTTTTAGGCGGATATACGTGGATTGAATGAAAAAGCATTATATATGTTTTATAAGATTCCGGCAAAACTTGACCGGAATAATAACGCGTGCTATAATGGTTGAAACAGCAGACGTAAATGGAACCAGCTGTCTGCAGAGGAAGTCGGTTCTATTTTGTTTTTGTATTATAAAGTTAGGGCGTATGATGAATTTATGAAAAAACAACGGCCTCTGGTGTCTACAACACATATCATATTGTTGAGTTTTTTGATAGCGATATTGATAGGCGCATTGTTGCTTTCGCTTCCCATAAGCGCTGCCGATGGAAAATCAACTCCGTTTTTAGATGCGCTTTTCACCGCAACCACCTCCACCTGCGTTACGGGCTTGGTGGTAACACCGACCGTTTCCTCTTGGAGCGTTTTCGGGCAGATCGTGATTTTGATATTAATTCAGATCGGCGGTCTTGGCGTTATCACCATTATGTCGGGACTGATGATCCTTCTGCACAAGAAAATGGGGATCGGCGACAGATTGCTCTTGCAGGATGCGTTTAATCTGAACTCCCTGTCGGGGCTTGTTCGGTTTGTAAAAAAGGTCGTGGCAGGAACGTTCATTATCGAAGGGATCGGCGCTCTGCTTTATATGACGGTTTTTATCCCCCGGTTCGGTGCAAAAGGAATATGGATATCGGTATTCACTTCCGTTTCTGCCTTTTGCAATGCGGGTATTGACATCATCGCCGAAAACAGCCTTTGCGATTACGCACTTAATCCTGTCATCAATGTTGTTACGTGTGCCTTAATTATCTTGGGCGGTATCGGTTATATCGTTTGGTGGGATGTGCTGAGAGTACTAAAAAAGGCGCGAACGAAGAAGGTGCGATTTTTCAGAGATCTTACCCTGCACAGTAAAATCGCTATCACAGCAACCTTGATTTTGATTTTTGTGGGTGCAGCATTTATTTTTGCATTTGAATATAACAATCCGCAAACAATGGGCAATTATACCTTGTTTCAAAAAATCGAAGTATCCTTGTTTCAGTCGGTCACAACGAGAACCGCAGGCTTTGCAACCGTGCCGCAGGAAAACCTCACGAACGCAAGCGCTATCGTGTGCTTGCTTCTGATGTTTATCGGCGGTTCTCCTGCTGGTACTGCAGGTGGTATTAAAACAGTTACGGCAATAGTCGTAGTTGCATCTGCAATAGCAACTATCAAGAATAAAAGCGATACAAATTTATTTAACAGAAAAATAACAAAAGATGTTGTGAGGAAGTCAATTGCAGTTGTTTTTGTATCTTTTATAATCGTATTTATATCTACACTACTTTTGACTTTGATAAGTAATGCCGATTTTTCTAAAATAATTTACGAAACAGTCAGCGCAACGGCAACTGTTGGCTTGTCAAAAAGTTTAACTCCAACGTTAAATTCTTTTGGCAAACTTATTATTATTTTTACTATGTATCTTGGAAGAGTTGGTCCTATCTCTCTTGCGATTGCATTTAATTTGAAGAGAGAAAACAAAAACATTATTAAAAATCCAATAGAAGAAATTAGCGTAGGATAATCTGCGAAAGAAAGGAAGAAGATTATATGAGTTTAAATCGGACATACGCGGTATTTGGCCTTGGGCGATATGGCATGGCTGTAGCAGAAGAACTGGTGAAAAGTGGTGCAGAAGTGATTGCGATTGACGAAAATGAGGAATATGTAAATGATGCGAGTGCTACTATTCCTATCTGCAAGTGTGCTGACATCACGGACCCGGATGTGATTGAAAAATTAGGAGCAATTGATACATTGCAACAAATGCAAGACAAGCGTGATAGTTATACAGCATC
>CALDPI010000023.1 GCA_937912045.1 uncultured Clostridia bacterium | reverse complement strand
GAATGTCCGAGTGCGGCGCACTGTCTTTCCTGGATGTGTCCGAGGGCGGATACTCCCTGGAACAGGCTACAGTCCATCCCCAGTACCCCAGCCTGTTCTTCCTCACGGCACCCATGAACCGCAGCCCGGAACAGATCAATGCCATCGCCATGGCACTTGGCATTTCTGCCGGAACAGGTGTCCGCAAAAGAGCTGTCGTCCGCTGCGGCGGAGACATCCACCAGATCACACGCAAGACCCATGCCCACTACGCGCTCACCAAAGCAGAGAACGTTGGCGTCGTTGTGCATTCTGGTCAGACGCGCGCTGAAGGTGTCGGAGCAAGCGGCGGCGCGAATGCCCTTGTGCTTGTTGGCGGCAAGGCTCATTCCAATGCCCGTTCCGCAAACCAGAATGCCCTTTTCTGCATCACCGTTTTGTATCGCGGCACAAACCTTTTTGGCAATATCGGGATAGTCGATAGGGGCGGTGTCAAAGGTGCCGAAATCGCAAGTTTCAAACCCTCTGTCCTTAAGATGTGCGGCAATCGCATTTTTAACGTTAAGACCGCCGTGGTCGCAACCTAAAGCAATCATTTTCTGTCCTCGTTTCTCTTTTTAAGTTCGCGCTCTGCCTGGGGCAAACGCAGATAAAACGGCAAAAGCTCAGTGTGCGAAACAGCGTCCTCCGCCCTTGCGGCAAGCAAAACACCCAAAGCGTTCTGAAAACGCAGATGCGGCGGTGCTATACGCATATTATCCGTGCGGAATTTATCATAAAACATATCCGCACCGTCACCTATAATTATAACATCTCCGTCAATTTTTTCAATCTCTGTTTTCAGCATTTCCGAAGAAATTGCGCGGTCATCGCAAAGTCGCCGCACGTTTTCACCGTCACATTCAAAAAGTTCGTTATAAACCTGTCCGCAACGCGCATCCATCACGGCGCATATCACACCCTTGTGTGACTTCATAAGCATTGCCATTGAAAACAGGGTGGAAACAGGAATACAGGGCTTGTTTTTTGCGGCGGCAAGTCCCTTAACGGCGCTTATTCCAATGCGGATACCGGTGAAAGAGCCGGGGCCGTTTGCCACAGCAAAGCAGTCAATATCCGAAAGCGAAAGCCGCGTGTTAGAAAGTAGATTTTCAAGCATCGGCATCAGCGTCTGCGAGTGGGTCAGCTTCACGTTTGAAAAGGCGCTGCCCAAAACCACGCCGTCCTCACAAACGGCACAGGAAGCGGCGGTTGCAGAGCACTCAAAAGCTACCATTTTCATCAGAACATACCTCCGCTCACCGTTATTTTTCTTACGTTTTCGTCAAGCTTTTTAATATCAATAAAAATTGTGCTATCGGGGAGCGCTGCGTGGACGTTT
>CALDPI010000022.1 GCA_937912045.1 uncultured Clostridia bacterium | reverse complement strand
TGCGCATATTATAAACGTCAAGCTCGCCCATTTCCCAAAGGCGCGCAATGAACTTATCGCAAAAGCCCATCTTCTTGGCAGCCTTTAAGGTATCAAGACTCTTGTCTGCCTTGAGGGTGTTTTCCATATCGACAATGCTCTTGAACGCCTCAAGGAAGTAGCTTGTGATTTTTGTGATTTCGTGCAGCTCCTCTACCGTCTTTCCGCGGCGCATAAGCTCTGTCACTGCGAAGATGTTATCATCCTTAAACTCTTTAATATAATCAAGCAGCTTTTCCGTTTCCATATTATCAAATTTGGAAAGGTGGAAATGGTCTGCACCGATTTCGAGCGAGCGGACAGATTTAAGCAAACATTCAGGCAGATTAGAGCCGATGCCCATAACCTCGCCCGTTGCCTTCATCTGTGTGCCGAGGGTGTTGGCGGCAGATGCAAATTTATCAAACGGGAAACGCGGAAGCTTTGCAACAACGTAATCAAGCTGCGGCTCAAACGCGGCTGTTGTATTGGCGATGGTTATATCCTCAAGCGCCATACCAACGGCGATTTTTGCGGTTACGCGGGCAATCGGATAACCCGATGCCTTTGACGCCAGCGCTGACGAGCGGGAAACGCGGGGGTTAACCTCGATTAAATAATACTCGCTCGTTTCGGGGTTTAATGCGAACTGAACGTTACAGCCGCCCTCAATTTTAAGCTCTTTAATAATCTTGATGGCGCTGTCGTTGAGCATCTTAAGGTCGTGGTCGTTAAGCGTCATAATGGGGGCCACAACAAGCGAGTCGCCCGTGTGAACACCAACTGGGTCAATATTTTCCATTCCGCAGATGGTGATGGCGTGGTCATTTGTATCACGCATTACCTCAAACTCGATTTCCTTATAGCCCTTAACGCTCTTTTCAATAAGCACCTGATGCACAGGTGACAGCTTGAATGCGTTGAGACCGATTTCGATAAGCTCTGCCTCATCATACGCAAATCCGCCGCCCGTACCGCCGAGGGTAAAGGCAGGACGCAGAACAACGGGATAGCCGATTCTTTTAGCCGCTTCCTTAGCCTCGTCAATGCTGTATGTGATTTCAGAAGGGATTGTCGGCTCGCCAATCGACTGGCAGAGCTCCTTAAACAGCTCTCTGTCCTCTGCGCGCTCAATACTCTCGCTGCTGGTGCCGAGAAGCTCAACACCGCACTCTTTAAGCACGCCCTTCTTTTCAAGCTGCATTGCAATATTGAGTCCTGTCTGGCCGCCAATGCCGGGAACGATAGCATCAGGACGCTCATAACGCAGGATTTTTGCAATATATTCAAGTGTCAGAGGCTCCATATATACCTTATCGGCTATTACGGTATCGGTCATAATTGTGGCGGGGTTGGAGTTGCAGAGAATTACCTCATAGCCCTCCTCGCGCAGAGCAAGACAGGCCTGTGTGCCTGCATAGTCAAACTCGGCCGCCTGTCCGATAACGATAGGGCCGGAGCCGATTATAAGTATCTTTTTTATATCTTTTCTTTTTGCCATTTTACTTAGCCTCCAAATTATTTTTCTCATACACTTTTTTGCCGCCGCAGACCGTCAGAAGACATCTGCCGAAAAGCTTTTCGTTTTCAAACGGTGTCGCCCGTCCGAGCGACAAAAATTCGTCTGTGTTTACGGTATATTCTGCATCAAGGTCCCACACGGTGTAATCCTGCGACAGAGGAATGCCGAAGCGTTTCCTTGGGTTTGTGCACATAAGCTCTACCAGTTTTTCAAGCGTTATTACACCCGTTTTTACAAGGTGGGTATACATAACCGAAAACGCGGTTTCAAGTCCGACGATTCCAAACGCGCTCTTATCGAGGCCTTTTGCCTTTTCCTCTTCAGAGTGGGGCGCGTGGTCGGTGGCAATCATATCGATTGTGCCATCCCTTATTCCCTCAAGCAGTGCTTTCCTGTCCTCTTCACCTCGAAGCGGCGGATTCATTTTGAATCTGCCCTCTTCTTTCAGGTCCATATCGGTAAGCACAAGATAGTGCGGTGCGGTTTCGCAGGTGACCGGCAGGCCGGATTTTTTCGCCTGTCTTATTAAATCAACGCTTTCCTTGGTGGAAATGTGGCAGACGTGATAGTCACAGCCGGTCTCTGCAACGAGCCTTAAATCACGCGCTATGGGGCCATACTCACTCTCACTGCAGATGCCCTTGTGACCGTGTGTTTTAGCATAGACTCCGTCGTGTATATAACCGCCGTGTAATAGCGAATTGTCTTCACAGTGTGCCACTATCATCTTGCCGAGTGCTTTTGCTTTTTTCATTGCCGCCAGCATCATATCGTCGCTCTGCACGCCGCGACCGTCATCCGAAAAGGCGATGGCGTCTGCCGCCATATTTTCCATATCCGACAGCGCATCTCCCCTTTGCCCCACCGTTATGGCGGCATAAGGGTAAACGTTTATGAGCGCGTCGTCTTTTATTATCGCAAGCTGTTTTAAAAGATTTTCCTTGCTGTCGGGCACGGGGTTTAGGTTTGGCATTGTGCAAACCGCGGTATATCCGCCGTGCGCCGCTGCTGCGCTCCCCGTTTTAACCGTTTCTTTATATGAAAAACCCGGCTCACGAAAATGCACATGCACATCGCAAAAGCCGGGAAAAACAGCAATATTTTCAGAAAGAGATACCAATGCTGAAAAATGGGGGCAATCAGAAATAGATTACGAATATTTTAGAGATATACCTAGTAACTTAGACCCATATTTTGCTGCCACTCTAGTATTCTCAAAAGAAAGAAAGAAAAAAGAAATTTTAACAGATAAAAATACAAAACTTATGGCAAGCGATAATAGAATTATTTGTCCTCATTGTCATAAAATTATTGGTACTAAAACTGGCGATGTATTTGCAATTTTAGATAAAAGATTTGTTAAAATCATTTAAAAAACCTGCCTATAAGGTGATTAACACCATTTTCTTCACATGAAAGAGTAACGAAATCGGCACTTTCCTTAACTTTGTCGGGTGCGTTTGCCATTGCAACGCCAAGACCAGCGTAATTAATCATAGAAAGGTCGTTAAATCCATCGCCAACGGCAACCGTTTCAGCTTGACTTACGTTAAGTTTTTCACCAATTATTTTTAAGGCGTTTGCCTTTGAAGACTCAATGGAAAAAAATTCCAAAAACTCCTTTCGTGAAGGTGTTACGTTTAATTTATTTTTAAAAATTTCACCAACTTCTCGGTGATATTTTTTAGTTAAATCTTCATTTTGAAACCAAATAATTTTGGTAACTTGGTCTAAATTAGTTAAATCGTCAACAAAAGTCGGTTTAATATTGGGAATATTTTCGTAATATCTAACCCATTTTCCATCCTTTTCGGCGTAAAATTTGTCATTTTGCCAAGCAATCATTTCCACTCCCTTT
Organism: uncultured Clostridia bacterium; assembly: GCA_937912045.1. GTDB lineage: Bacteria > Bacillota > Clostridia > Oscillospirales > Acutalibacteraceae > SIG589. The sequence continues at coordinate 256 of CALDPI010000022.1, read as the reverse complement.
TCCCTGCCGAGTTCAACGATTTGATTAACTAAATTTTGTTTTAGAACGCCTTTATAAATTTGTTGACCGTTGCAATAAATATCCACTCCGTTATTTAAAATTAAGGGTTGATTTTCAATTTCTAACTCACGAATAAATTTTTCATCAAGCATTTCAACACTAAGTTTTGGCTTAAAATCAATATATAGTTTAAAAATTTTTTAAAAACACAACATATAGTTATTTTTAATCAATTCCACGAATTGCAACAGAGGGT
>CALDPI010000021.1 GCA_937912045.1 uncultured Clostridia bacterium | reverse complement strand
GAAAATCCGCAAGCCCGTAAAGGTACAGGGCAGGCACAAGAAGCAGTCTGGCGGACACGGCCAGTTTGGCGACGTATGGATTGAGTTTGAACCGTGCGACAGCGAAGAGATGATTTTTGAAGAAAAAATCTTCGGCGGCGCCGTTCCCAAGAACTTCTTCCCTGCGGTTGAAAAGGGCCTGCGCGAGAGCGTTACAAAGGGCGTGCTGGCAGGCTATCCCGTTGTGGGACTCAAGGCCACTCTGGTTGACGGCTCTTATCACCCCGTTGACTCTTCCGAAATGGCCTTTAAGACGGCCGCCGCAATAGCATATAAGGATGGCATTCCGCAAGCATCCCCCGTTTTGCTTGAGCCTATCGGCACTCTCAAGGTTACCATACCTGAGGACAATATGGGCGACGTTATCGGTGACATCAACAAGCGCCGCGGACGCGTTATCGGTATGAATCCGCTGCAGAACAAGCTCCAAGAGGTTGTTGCAGAGGTGCCGATTGCAGAAATGTCCGATTTCTCAACCTCGATGCGCTCCATCACACAGGGCAGAGCCGAATTCACGCTTGATTTCGAGCGTTATGAGGAGGTTCCCTCAAACATATCGGCAAAGATTATTGAAAGCGCAAAAGAATAAACCAAAAAACAGAGGGTTTTCACCCTCTGTTTTTTATATTGATGCATACTTATAGCTGAGAGCCGCAACCGTGAGCTCCTCGGTAATTGTGTTTCCCTCGCCGATGTATTCCTTATAATCTACCCACTGGCAGCCTTCGTAGCTTGTTGCAAAGCCGGGAACAAGAACGGTGAGTGCAAAATCCTTAAGCGCACAGAATATAACGCCATCATCATATGCATCGCCTATATGTTTTTTGCGCACAATCTTCACCCTGATGGATTTAAGATTTGCGCCGAGAGCACCGTCGGTTACGGTGGTCTCCCTTTCGAAATGCGTTTCAATTTTTTCAACGTTTGCGAGGCGTGTGCCGTTTATCTGAACGGTGCACGCCTTTGTTGTATCAAAGCTCATCAGTATTTTCCCTCCGTATCGCCGCAAAGACGGTCGCGAAGGTGAATGGTTACGGGCAATATGGTGCACATAAAGGTCGAGTTATAGTGCATCTTTCCCGATTTAATAGCGGTGATAACGAGGTCACTTTTAAAGAGAGCATCTATCACGTACGTTAAAACGTCGTAATTGACAAAGCCGTTTGCGGTGTGCGGAAGATATATGTTTGCCGAAACGGCAACGTCCGTCGGCACCGAATAACAGTCAACGCCGTTCTTTTTGCCGGCATATGCCGAATGCTTGCTGAAATCGGCCTCCATAGACTCTAGCCCCACTGTTATCATTGGCACCGCCAAGGGCATATCCATAATCTGCACCTTGTAGGTTGAAACCACCTGTATAGGTCTGTCGGTTATCCCCTCTAAGACGGTTATCACCTTGTCGATTATACTATTGACGCCCTTCATACTCACCATCCTTTACCGTCCGATAAAGCACCGCCCAAACGTAAAACGGTTTTCCGCCACAGTATATCATCTGTGCGCGCTTAACGCGGTGCTTGCGTCCTTCAAAATATATTTTTACCGTTCCCCAGTTCTGTGAAAAATCATACTCGGGCGGACCAATGTAGAGATAGCAGCCGTTGTCGCGTCGGCCCATCTCGCCCATCGGCAAATCGATATACATTTTATTTTTATACCTCATAAGCTGAACGAATGCCTTATAATAATACGACTCAAACGGCCACTGCAGCTCTATCTCCTGTCCGTGCTTGGAAAAAAGCTCTGCTATCTTTTTTGTGCTGTCCATATAGCCACCTCCGACTAAACAGATTTAAAGCAAAACGCAGAGTGCTTAAGACAGCCGTCCACCGCGGACAAGGCATCGCACAGCAGCTCCTTTGCGGACTGTCTTGCACCGTCGGGCCTGTTTTGAATGTTGACGTCGCCCGCCTTATAAACCGCGACATTATCGCACCCGCGGGAAAGCGTGTAACGATAAAACGCAAGACAGGCGGCGGCATAAATGAGGCCCTGCTCCCACTTTGCAGGGTCGGCGTTTGCCTTGACCCTTGGAAGAAGCGAAGAAACGGCCGTTTCGCACAGCAGCGAAAACGCGGTGCCTTCACCCTCGCCCGAGAGGGCGGCGAAAACCTCTGATACTCTGTCTAAGGGCAGAGAATTAATCATTGCCTTCACCACCCTTTTTAGATGGTAAGAATCTTGGATGCGTCGGTGAAAATTTTTGCAAAGCCTACCGTCGAAGTAACGGCGGCGCGCTCGAGCTGACGGTCGATAAGCTTGTCGTAATCAACCGCCACGTCGCTGGCAATTACCATCTCGAGTGCGCAGTTTTTATCAAGACCTATAACGCTGTTTTCGGGTGCGGCTGTGGATTTGATAAACTCTGCACCGAGGGGGTGTCCTACCTTGCCTGTGCCCTGGAAGTTGATACCTGTAACAGGATTTTTAAACTCGGACAGCGCCAAAAGCTTGCTCATCATATCGGGAGATGCAATAAGGGTTGTCATCTGATATGGGTCAAGCGAATTTAAAAGCTTTATAAGGTCCTGATAGGAAAGCGTGCCCTCCTCTGCGGCGGCAATTACGCTTGCAGCGTTATTGTTACCGTCACCGTTTTGCAAAACCTTGATAGCATCGGAAAGCTGCTGACGGGCTATGTATGCACCGATTTGCTTGAGTGTTACTGTGAACAGGTCAAGACGCTGGAACTTAAGCGCCTCATAGGATGCAACAAGCATTCTGCCGCGCTTGTGAAGCTTTACAAGGTTTTCCTGTGTGCGAATGGTAGTCTGCGGGATGTATGCACCCTCGCCTACCACCTTGAGCTCGCGCTCGTCCTCTGTGGGAACAGATGCGATTGTGCGGTAATCAAGACCGTCTATGCGCGTCTTGGTGGCAACGATGGAATCAAGCACCTTTGCCTCCTCCATGCCCTGTCTTACGGCGCGTGACACGTACTCGGGGAAGAGCGCTGCCGACTGTGTTGTGGCAAAAAACTTCTGCACACAGTCGCTGCCCTGTCCGCTTACCTTGATGTCAAAACGCTTGAGCTGTCTGCCAAAGGCGTCGAGTCCGCCGTCTGCTGTACCCTCATAGTTCTGTGTGGGGTCGAGTGATTCCAGCACCTCACAGAAGGATTTTCCGGGAACGGCATACATTCCCTTTTCAAGCTTAATATTTTCGTAACTCATTTAATTTCCTCCCTAAAAAATAATATCGACGGTGAATTTTTCACGGTCAATGCCCACTACGTGGACAAGCATGCCCTCCGATGCAGCCCTGATGCCGCCGTTTTCGTCTGCAACTACGCGGAACGCACCGTAGCTTATAGAATCATCAGAGCAGCGAGCCTTAACGTGGCCGCTCATCTGTACGGTGATATATCCGTCTCTTGATGCAACGCCAAAGCCGCTGAAGGTATTACCCGGCGGTGCAACAAACACGTAGTTTTCACCTGCGATGGTTATCGGCTTGCCGGCGACATCCGTATCGTGACCCTTAAACGTAATAACATTTTCATTAAAGCCTGTGTAATCTAACATAATTTATCTTCCTTTCAATTAATCATAAAATCGGTATTTTTTGTGTTACCGTTTTGTGCCTTGGGAGCCAACTGCACCTGCACGTTTTTCTCTGTTTTAAACGCACGGTAAAACTCGTCCAGCTCCGAGACCGACATCTTCTCTGCAACCGTCTTAAGCGTGTCCTCACCGACACCCGAAAGCGCCTTTACGCAGCCGTTTATAACGGCGGCACGCTTTTCGGCTATGAAGCTTCTGCCAATTTCAGAGAGGGTCTTAAGCTCCCCTATGTAAAGCGAAAGCGAGGCCGCCTCAGATGCGGAAAGGGTGATTTCCTCGCCGCTTGACAGCTGCTTTACAATATCAATGTTTGTCAAATTTTTTCTCTCCTTTTTTGAAAACGCTTTTGTTATTCCTGCGCGTTTTTGTGCAGGTATTGCCACAAACGACCATTCGTATGCGTCGGTCGGTCTTGACAATACGGTGTGACAGAGCACGTCAACACCCGCGGTCTTATAGCTCCTGCCTGCGCGGTGAACACAGCCCTCTGCCCTTTCCTTTCCGCAGACCGAGCAAAAGCGAAATCTTTCTTCACATTCTGTTCCACAATATCTCCATTTCATATATTCCCCCCCTATACAACCACCATTAAGTAAACGATCCCAGCAATGGCAAGTAGTTTCATCAGCAACAACACAAAGCACATTGACAATTGAATAAAGGCTTTACACTATGGTATAATATCACCAACGAAAGGCGGTGATAGAAAGTGAGCGAACCAATGACAGATAAGCAGTTAAGATATATTAATAGATTAACGGTA
>CALDPI010000020.1 GCA_937912045.1 uncultured Clostridia bacterium | reverse complement strand
AGCACGGATATTATAATGTCTTTAACTATAACGCCACAGGAAGCGACGTTATCGGCAACGGCATTGCATACGCAAAATCGCAGGGCTGGTCAACCCGCTCGGCCTCGATTATCGGCGGCGCGAAGAAATATGCCTCGGGATATATCGCGGCAGGACAAAACACCTATTATTATAAGGATTTTGACGTGCAGGATACCAACCCATATACCCACCAGTACGCGCAGAGCATTTATGATGCAATTTCTTCAAGCGCGCTGCTCAGAACGGCATATATCGGTCAGAGTAATGAGGCCGCTGTTTTCCGCATTCCTGTATATAAGGATATGCCCTCGGCCCCGGCCGTAAGACCTGAGGAAAATAACAAGCTTAATAACTATTATTTCTCTAACATCTCGGTCAGCGGTCTGTCGCCTGCATTTTCAATGTACAATCAAAAGTATACCTTGTCGGTCGGCGGAAATCAGACTGTTTACGTAACCGTGCCCAAGGGTGCCGCGTATACCGGCGCACAGCAGTTCTCGCTTAAACAGGGCGCGAACACTGTGGTTTTACCCGTAAAATCTGAAACAGGGTTCATAAATAACTATACCATTACGGTAACGGCAAGCACTGCGTGCACGCTAACCATATCAACCTCGTAAGAAAGGAAACGGATAATGAAAAAATTACTTAAACTCTCGGTCTGCTTTTTGTTGCTCTTATCTGTTATGTCAGCCTTTATAGGCTTGAGTGCATCAGCCGCGTCAACCGCCATTTCATTCAGCTCCGCGACGGTTAAGCCCGGTGATAACGTTACCGTTACCGTGCGCGTCAATGGCGATGAGGATATATATGGCGTTGATATTTCAATGACATATAATAATTCTGTGCTTAAATACGTTTCGGGCGCAGCAGTAAACAGCGGAAATACCGTGAAAATTGTCGAATCGCCAAGCGGTGGTAAAAGCGTGTCGTATAACGTCGTGTTCTCCGCCTTAAAAGAGGGCTCGGCTGCATTTTCCGTGTCGGCAGAGTATAGTGGAATGACCCATACAAAAACTGTCACCGCCTCTAAAACCCTCACTGTTAAAAAGCCGGCGGTTGCGTCGCAGAAGCCCACCTCTTCAAAGACCACCACAACCAAACCCTCCACCAACGCCAACCTTTCGGCGCTTTCTTTAACGGGCGGAATATTAACACCCGAATTTAACAGAAACACCACCGAATATACAGTAACGGTTGAAAACTCGGTTGCCACCACCGAAATCACCGCCACCGCCGCAGATAAAAACGCAAAAATTGAGGGCGCAGGTGCTTTAAATCTTGAGGTAGGGGACAACGAAAAAAACATAGTTGTCACCGCCGCAGATAAGAAAACCACAAAAACCTATAAACTTAAAATCCGCCGTGCCACAGTTGAAGAAACTTTGGCTCTTAACCCTGCCACAACCGTAATAAACGGCGAACTGCATCAGCTTTTAACCGACATATCAAAAATCACCGTTCCCGACGGATTTAAAGCGGCAACGGCGGTTTATAACGGAATAGACGTCGGAGTTTTTAAAAGCGAGGATGAAAAATACACAATATACCCCATCACAAAGTCCGCAGACGCAAGTACGGATTATTGCGTTTATAAATCCCTTCGTGACGAGTTTGTGCCGCTCAATTATGTAAACGTGCTCGGCAAAATGTATATTTTGCTCGATTACCCCGAAAATTACGTAATTCCTGCGGGCTATTACGAAACCGCCGTACAGATTGGCGAAAAAACCGTAAACGTTCTCTGCTCGGAGGATGAGGCGCTTAAGGATATCTATTTCCTTTATTGTTATTTTGACGGAACAGAGCAGTTTTTCAGCTACGATACAACCGATTCGTCGGTACAGCGTTCACCCAACCTCACCGTCGAGATGGACGAACAGTCCGCTGCGCCCACAGGCATAAAAGGTGTGATTTATAAGTTTCGCTCGCTTGACAGACTCACGAAAATATTGGCACTCGCCCTTGGCGGCTGTGCCGTAATAATAATCGTGCTCAGCGTTTTGCTCATTACTTCGCGCAAGGGAAGATATAAGGGCAAGCGCATTGCAAATCTTTTCGAGGATGATGAAGAATTAAATACTTTTCTCTCAATAGACGATAGCATATTCCAACCGACAGAAGAAAAAACTGAAGAAGAATAAAAAATAAACCGTGCTTAGCACGGTTTATTTTTTTAATATTGTAATGCCGTAAGGGGAAAGCGAAAGATGTCTGCCGTTTGGCACGTCACCATACAAAACTTCAGCGTTTTGGAAGTCTTCCGGCAGAGTAATCTCTGCTGCTTCGTGCCAACGGTTAACCGCTGTTAAGATTTCGTTGTCACCGCTCTTTCTGATGAAAACAATATATCCAATTTCGCTGTAAAGCGGTATAAATTCGCCGTCACAGAAGGCTTTGTTTTCTCTTCGAATGTTTCCGAGTGTCCTATAAAAATCGATTAAATCGAAATCTTCGGCACCATAAGGGTACGTGGCACGGCAGAACGGGTCGCCATAGCCTGTCACACCTGCCTCATCACCGTAAAAAACAGAGGGTACACCGGGCAGCGTGTACTGAAGCGTGACCGCCAGCCGCAAAAGCTTTTTGGCGTGTGAACGTTCACCATCCGATAAAACCCGTTTTGACTGCCATTCGCGGTCACCGTTTTCCTCGGTGGCAAGACGTGTCAGAATACGCGCCGTATCGTGCGAACCAATATGATTCATAAGCGTGTTAAGCGCAGGCGTGGGATAGTTTTCTACCTGTGTCAGCACAAGGTCAATAAGCTCTCTCGCGTTTTCACCCTTAACAAAATTTATAATCGCATCGGCGAGGGGATAATTCATAACCGAGTCAAGCTGTCTTCCGCGCAAAAAGCGGCGCCTGTAGCCATAGCTTATCTTGTTTGTCGCATCCTCCCAAACCTCGCCAAGCAGGAAAGCATCAGGGTCCTTTGCCTTTATGGTGACGCGGATTTTTTCAATGATTTCGTCGGGCAGCTCGTCGGCAACGTCAAGCCGCCAGCCCTTAACACCGCAGTCCATCCAGTGCGTCAGCACACCGTTTTCTCCTGTGATAAACTCCGAAAAACTCTTATCATTTTCATTCGTTTCGGGGAGCGACGGAACACCCCACCACGCCGCATAATCGTGCGGCCAGCATCTGAAATTAAACCAACTGAAATAGGGCGAATTTCTATCCTCAAATGCGCCCTGTGTTTCATATCGGCCCTGCTTGTTAAAATAAATGCTGTCGTCGCCTGTGTGGGAAAAAACACCATCGAGTATGACGTAAATACCATATTTTTTTGCGCTCTCGCAGAGACTTTTAAGGTCACCCTCATCACCTAAAAGCGGGTCAATTTTCAGATAGTCCGCCGTGTTGTATCGGTGGTTTGAGTGCGCTTCGAATATAGGGTTTAAATAGATGCAGTTAACCCCGAGCGAAGCCAAATAGGGAAGTCGCTCCTCAATTCCCGCAAGGTCACCGCCGTAATAGTCGTTTCCAAGTGAGCGCGGCTGTCCGTCCTGGCGGAATGCAGGCTGTGCGTTCCAATCGTCTTGAATAAAGCGGTCAGACGGCACGTTTGCTTTTTCCTTTTTAGAACGACAGAATCTGTCTGGAAAAATCTGATATATGATGCCGCCCTTAAGCCAGTCGGGTGTAGAAAAATCCTTTTCATATACCGTCTGTTGCCAGCGCTTTCCCTCGCTTGATACAGTGCCGAGAGAATGCTCTGTGTTGGTCACGTACATTCTGCCATAGGCGCTGTCGTAGTAAAACGAGTAAAAATAAAGCCCCTCGTCAAGAGTAATTTCGCATTCATAAAAGCGGTAATTATCAAGCATATCGCCGGGCTTCATCTCAACCTCGAACGGATTCTCGCCGTCGCGATTCACCGAAAGAAATGCGTTATGTACAAGCGCATCGGCATGCAAAAGCAGCCGCAGCCGCAGGGGTGTTCCTGCGGCCACAGCGCCAATATGCGTTCTGTATAAGGGGTTGCGCGAGTCAAACGGATAATATCCCATAATAAACCTCTATTTTAAGGGTGTAGCATTCCAGATATCCCTTGCATAATCCTCAATCGAGCGGTCAGCCGCAAAGCGTCCGGAATATGCAATGTTCATAAGCGACATACGGTTCCATTTTTCCTTGTCGGCATACAGGCGGTTTGCCTTGTCGTGCGCCGCACAATAGTCGGCAAAGTCGGCAAGTGCCATATAATGGTCAACGTTTTTAAGAATGTTTGCAATATCCTCAAAATCCGTTCCGCCAAGGTCCTTTGCAATAAAGTCAATGGCCGCACGCAGCTGCGGATTGTTGTTGTAGTAGGGTGCAGGTGAATAGTCTGTTTTGCGCAGCTTCAATACCTCGGGCGTTTTCATTCCGAAAATGATGATGTTGTCGTCGCCTACAGCATCGTGAATTTCAACGTTTGCGCCGTCATCGGTGCCGAGGGTAATGGCGCCGTTCATCATCAGCTTCATATTGCCCGTTCCGCTGGCCTCTGTAGAGGCAAGAGAAATCTGCTCGCTTATGTCGGCAGCGGGAATAAGCAGCTCTGCCAAGGTCACGCGGTAATCTTCAGCAAACAAAACCTTAAGCTTTCCCTTTGTTGCGGGGTCGTTCTCAATCACCTTTGAAATTTCCGCAATCATGTGAATGATTTTCTTAGCAAGTAAATATCCCGGTGCCGCCTTTGCTCCGAAAATATAGGTCTTGGGCGTAAAGTCCGCGTTCGGATTATTCTTAATGAACAGATAATCGTTTATAATGTGAAGTGCATTGAGGTGCTGACGCTTGTATTCGTGCAAGCGCTTAACCTGCATATCGAAGAGCGAATCGGGGTCGAGCGTGGTTCCAAACACGTTTCCAACGTAGTTCGAAAGGCGAACCTTGTTTTCGCGTTTGATTTTGGCAAGCGTGCGGAGCACTTCCGTGTCGTCCTTATAGTCAGCAAGGAGCGAAAGCTTTTCCGCATCCATAATAAATCCGTCACCGATTTTTTCGGTAAGGAAGGAGGTAAGAGCAGGGTTTGCCTGGCACAGCCAGCGGCGGTGTGCAATACCGTTTGTAACGTTTGTAAACTTTTCGGGTGTCAGTCGGTAATAATCAGAGAAAAGCGAATCGGTCAGAATTTTGCTGTGCAGCTTTGAAACACCGTTAACGCTGTGACAGGCCGCAACACAGAGGTTTGCCATATGAATCATACCATTTTTTATGATAGCAGTGCGCTCTGTAAGTGCGCTGTCGCCTGTTTTGAGCATAACCTCGTTTCTGAATCTGCGGTCAATCTCCGTAATGATTTGATATATACGCGGAAGTC
>CALDPI010000019.1 GCA_937912045.1 uncultured Clostridia bacterium | reverse complement strand
GCTTGAACTTCCCCCGACCCTTGAATTTAAGAAGATAAGCGGATTGTACGGCGCTGGGCAGTTCAACTGCACCTCGGGCTACGAGGAGGCGGCGGCACAGGGTCTTGTTGCAGGCATAAATGCGGCACACCTTGTTTTAGGGAGAGAGCCGCTCATTCTCGACCGCGCAGAGTCTTATACGGGCACGCTCATTGACGACCTCGTCACAAAGGGCTGTTCCGACCCGTACCGAATGATGACCTCGCGCTCAGAATACCGACTTCTGCTCCGTCAGGACAACGCCGACGAGCGACTTATGCCCACAGGCAGAAAAATCGGACTTATTGATGACGAGACCTATGGGGAATTTTTAGAGCGCAGGGCTCAAAAAGAGGACGAAATCAAAAGGCTTTCACAGGTTGGCATCGCCCCGTCGGACGCGCTTAATGAAATGCTGACTGTGGCAGGCACCGCACCCCTTGCAAACGGGTGCAAGCTTTGCGACCTTTTGCGCCGTCCGCAGATAACCTATGAAATGCTGGCCCCGTTTGATAAGGACCGCCCCACCCTTCCGTACGAGGTAGTGGAAAAGGTGGAAATCGAGGTAAAGTACGAGGGCTATATACAAAAGCAACGCGCCAAGGTGCGCGAGATGCAGCGGCTTGAAAACCGCATAATTCCCGAAAGCATTGACTATGACAGCGTTATGGGTCTGCGACTTGAGGCGCGCGAAAAGCTGAAGCTTGTGCGTCCGCGCAGCATCGGACAGGCATCGCGCATATCGGGTGTCAGCCCTGCCGACGTTTCGGTGCTTGTAATCTACACAGGGGGAGAGCACAATGTTTGATATGGAAAAATTAAAGGCGCTGTGCGCTCCGTTTTTCACCCTCACGGACGAGGCGGCGGAAAGACTTAGCATCTATGGCAAAATGCTCATAGAATGGAACGAAAGGATGAACCTCACCGCCATTTTGGAGCCTGACGAAATACTGATAAAGCATTTTTATGATTGTCTTTTATTTCTGAAAAACACGGAAATCCCCGAGGGCGCCGGCGTAATCGACGTGGGAACGGGCGCAGGCTTCCCGGGCGTTGTGCTGAAAATTGCCCGACCCGATATAAAGCTAACCCTGCTTGACAGCTTAAACAAGCGTATCACCTTCCTTTCTGCCGTGCTGGAGGGCATCGGCCTTTCGGCAGAGACTATCCACGGCAGAGCGGAGGAACTGTCCAAAAACGCCGCATACAGAGAGCAGTACGACATTGCCTGTGCGCGTGCCGTTGCAAAGCTTTCAGTCCTTTCGGAATACTGTATGCCCTACGTCAAAAATGGTGGACTTTTTGTGTCGATGAAGGGCCCTGCCGCAAGGGACGAGCTGTGTGAGGCAAAAAAGGCAATCGAGCTTTTGGGGGGCGGAGACGCCACCATTTCCGAGGAAACCCTGCCCGATGACAGTCAAAGATGCTTTATAAGTGTAAAAAAGATATCGCAAACACCGACAAAATATCCGCGTAACTCGGGTAAAATTACAAAGCAGCCGTTATAAACGGCTGCTTTTTTGTTGAGTGCGGTCGCTTTTTGCGATGTAAAAAGGTGGAAAAAACCTGTCCGCCGCCTTATAATTAGGACAGAAAGAGGGGACGCCAATGCTGATAGCAAAAAGACCAAAACAGCACACGCGAAGGCTGCAGGAACTACCCCTGTCACAGATAACACAAAGCCCAAACCAAACGCGGACAAGCTTTGACGAGTACGAGCTTTATTTGCTGTCCGAAAGCATAAAGCAGAACGGACTTTTACAGCCTATTTCAGTGCGTCGCACAGAAGGCGGATACGAGCTTATAGCGGGTGAGCGCAGGGTGCGCGCCTCGATAGCTGCAGGACTTAAGACCATTCCTGCCATAGTGTACGAGGTGGACAGCGAGTCGGCGGCACTTTATACGCTCATAGAAAATCTGCAGCGCGCAGACCTTTCCCCCTTTGACGAGGCGGAGGGCATAAAAAGGCTGATAACGGTTTACGGTCTTGCACAGTGTGACGCGGCAGAGCGTCTGGGAATTGCCCCGTCAACCCTTTCGAATAAATTGCGCATTTTAAAGCTCACAGAGATCCAGCGCATACGAATTGCGGCGGCTCGCCTGACAGAGCGCCACGCACGAGCGGTCTTAAGATTGCCCGAGGAAAAACGCGACGAAGCGCTGGATATAATAATTGCAAACGGGCTTACGGTAAGCGAGGCCGAAAAGCTGGCCGAGGAGCTGCTTGCCCACAAACCCGAAAAACGCGAGCCGTACAGGCGCGCAGGTATAGGTGACGTGCGGCTGTTTGCCAACAGTCTTCAAAAAATTGTGGATACAATGGTAAAGGCAGGTTACACCGCCAAAACAAAGAAAAATGAAACCGACACGTACGTTGAATACACCGTCCGAATAGACAAGCAGACAGCGCAGATGAGATTAATTTAGCCCACCCATATTCATCCCCATATAGCCTTTCCCCTAAGGCAGCAAATGCCGCACAAGAAATTGTGCGGCATTTGTGTTTTTTTTATATTATTTTTTAAACATACGGAAGGAATAAACCGTGCTGTAAAGAGCCACCGCGGCCGAAAGGAAAAGACCGTGCGGATTCGCGTGGACGAGGGTAGGCTTTGACAGCGCAAAGGCGATAAGCTGTGGCACAAAGCAGCAAAATGCGGAGATTGAACAGATTATGCCAAGCGGAAGCAGTGCGGCAGGCTTAACCTCGATTCCGTTTTCAAGCTTTGCAATATAAAGGAAGAAGACGAGCGCGGCCGACAGAAACGCGAGATAGAAAACGTTGGCCGCAATGACCGAAACGGTGGAATAAACCGTGAAAACGCATATAAGCTTGAAAAGGAAGAAAAGCAGCGGAGCGGCATAAAGCAGGGCAAAATATTTTGAAAACCCGCCAAAGCGCGTCCGCAGCGGCAAAAGCAGCATAGAAACGGCGGAAAGCAGTGCAAAGACATTTGTGAGCACCACAAAAAGCGTGCTGTCTGTGACGTATTTCATAAACAAAAACTCATATAAAAACGCCAAGGCCAAAAGCACCGAGGAAAGCACAGAAAGCGCATCGTTTTTTTCGCACCTTTTCGGTGTGCGGTTGTCAAAAAATGCCACCGCGGCAGAGGCGGCCACCGCCAGCACGATAAAAACGGAGAGCGCAACGGCGAGAGAAAGGCTTTCGTTTTGGAAAAAGCCGCTGTTTTCTTCAGTGAGATATAAAATTTGTGCACACCTGGCATAGACCGACATCAAAGCGGCGGCAACATAAAACAAACAAACGCGCATGTGCTTCACGCGCTCACGCCCTTTCAAGAATTATTTTAACAACGTAAGCATATTATAGGACAAGGATATTTTACAAAAAAAGTGGTCAAAAGTCAACTAAGGAGAAGAAAATGAGAAACGTATATTCCGTTTTGGCAATAATTTTGTTTATGTGTATGCTGTTTATTCCGCTTTTAGCACTAAGCCCTCTGGAAAAGCCGCAAAAGCCGACACCAAATTCGTCTTACAGCACGGCAGAAAGCGAGGACGTGTTCAGGGTTAAATGCGGCGAGGAAATCAAAACACTTTCGGCGGTGGACTACGTCTGTGGCGTTGTATCGGCTGAGATGCCGGCCCTTTACGAAACAGAGGCGCTAAAAGCACAGGCGGTTGCGGCATATACCTATGCCGCGCGAAAACGTGCCGCCGCAGGTGAGAGTGAATACGACATAACGACCGACCACACGCAAGACCAGTCCTACATAGACGAGGCGGCGCAGAGGGAAAAGTGGGGCGAAAAATATGAAGAATACAGCAAAAAAATCAAGGCGGCGGTAACGGCGGTTAAGGGCAGACTGCTGACCTATGAGGGCGAGCCCTGCCTTAGTGTTTACCACGCAATTTCGGCAGGCAAGACCGAAAAAGCAGAGGCGGTCTGGGGCAAGGACTACCCTTATCTTCAGTCACAAGAGAGTATAATGGACCTGCTGTCACCCGATTATAAAACCGAAAAAACCGTCACCGCGGACGAGCTGAAAAACGCCTTTTTAGAAGATACAGAGCCAGAAGGAGAGCCAAAGGACTGGCTGTCAGACCTGCAAAAAAGCGAGTGCGGCACCGTAAAGGAAATTACCCTTTGCGGCAAAAAAATAACAGGGACAGCCTTTAGAGAGAGGCTATCCCTGCGGTCGCAGAATTTTGATATCGTCTTTTCGGACGGCGCCTTTAAAATAACGGTGCGCGGCTACGGCCACGGAGTTGGAATGAGCCAGTACGGCGCAAACTGTATGGCAGAGCAGGGCGCAACCTATAAGGAAATTTTATCCGCATATTATAAAGGCGCAACCTTAAAGTGATTATGAAAGGCCATAGAATATAAGCGAAATGATAGAAACGATTATAAGGTCAAGCGGTGTGCCTCTTAAAAATTTCGGCACACGGGAGTTCTTAAGCGACAGGCGCACACAGTAGAAAATGGCAAGCACCAAAAGCAGACCGAGCCCATAAAAGAGTGCGGATAAAAGCGCATAAAAAAGATTTTGCTCGCTGGTGCACAGCGCGGCAATTCCAAGAGAAATGCCGTATGCTACAAGCAGCTGATAGTTATCGAAGCCGTTTTTTATAAAGGGCAAAAACCTGTGGGCCAAGAACATAACCGCCGCCGTAACACAGACGTAAACCAGCGTGAAAAGAGAACGGAGCACAAGCGTGGTTAAAACGTATTCTGCAATCGGGTAGCACACAAGTGTTGAAAGGAGAGCGCCTGCCGTGCTGAAAATGCCCAGATAAACGCTCTTGCGGAAGGTGTCTGACGAAAGCGTGCCGCCGTTTACCCCGATGCAGCGGTAACAAACAATGTTTTTTGTGAAAAGACTTGCAAGAAGAACTGCCAAACGAAAGGTCAGCACCAAGACCATAACCGAACAAGGCAAGTATTCAAGCAAGTACGCACTCACCGACTTAA
>CALDPI010000018.1 GCA_937912045.1 uncultured Clostridia bacterium | reverse complement strand
GCTTCACAAGAACCCCTCCCCTCTTTGCCTATTATACAAGGTTTGCAAGGAGAGTTCAATTAAGAAAATATTAAACCCTCTCGTGCGAGAGGGTTTAATGTCTTTTGAGGGTTATAAATCAAACGAAAGAACGGTCATTGCAGGGGCTTCAACACGGCCAAGGTCGTGCCAACGTCCGTTCGCCTTTATTTTGAGCGTTTCGGTCTGCTTTCCGCAGAGCAGGTTTATTACAAAGCAGGTGGCGTTTGTGCCGTCCTCAATCACGCTGGTCCACAGCGCCTTGCCGGAGCAGAGCGCAAGCGGCTCTGTGCCGAGGGCGCGGAAAAGCCTGTCGATCAGCATATTCTGGCTGAAGAATTTATAATCAAACGAGGCACCAAGCCACAAAACCTCGCCGTTTCCAACAGACTTTTTAAACGCGACGGGAACGCCTGTCTCGCACTGGAACAAAACGGGCGCTGCACCCGGAATGTCACAGGTGTAAACGCGAGAAATTCCATAAACAATATCGCCGTTTTCAAAACGGATGGAGCTTTGTGCAATGTTTTTAAGGCGCGTAATCTCGCCCATTCCGATGTAATCCTTAAGGAGTGTGCAGGGGTTAAAGTCCTCGTCGGTTTCGGGAACAAACGGGGTGAGCAGAAGTCTGCCGCCCGCCTTTAAGAAGGCAATGACATTTTCCTGCTTTTCCTTTGCCATTCGTCCGTCACAGGTCAGCACAAGCAGCCGCTCGGGGTCGGGCATGTGGGAAAGCTCAACGTAACGGGGGTGGTATCCCTCGCCCAGCATGGCAAACTGCAGGTTTTCCGTATAGGTGTTAAGACGCAGGCCATCGCGTGCAAAGCGCGGCATATAGCGGTCCTGACGGCGTTGCTCCCACGTGAAACCAAGCTGAACGTTATAGGCGCGGTCGGCGCGTTGCATCCACGCGTGTGAAAGCGAAATTTCGTTGCGCTCCTTTTGGCAGTAATAGTGTGGGCGGATTTCGCCCTCTGCGCTGATGGCGGCGCGGTAATCATAAACGTCGCCCGTGTGGCCCGAGCCGTTAAAGTTGGGACCGCCTGTGAAAATATAATAGTTTGCGCCGTTAAGGCCGAGCGCGTTTTGAGAGGCATAAAAGGCCGAAAGTGGCTCCGGCATCATATCGGGGAAGTCGGAAAGGTTGCCGCCCTGCAGCTCAAACAGGGTGCGCGGCGAGCCGATTTCGTTTATTATGTCGAGCGAGGCCATCCACTTGAGGTACTGCTGCGGAGTTGGGTTGTTATCCCAGGTGGGATTTAAGGTGTAATAATGGTCGGTGCCCATAAGGCAGGGAATGCCGCCCTTTGAGAGTACGCTTGGAAGATTGTAAAGCAGCGGTGACTCGTTAAGGGATGCGGCATTGGCACAAAGCGGAACGTCAATTCCGCTCTCGCGCAACCAGGAAACAACGATAGAGGCATACTTCTCTATCGATTTGCAGTAAAACTCAAGATAATCACAGGAGAAGCGCTGACCAAAAACTGTGCTTTCGCACGGTGCATTTTTCTGTGGGCTTACGTCACAAAAGCTTGAAAACTCGGTGCCGTAGGCGGTGTTAAGCTTGGCAACGCTGCCGTATTTTTGCTCTAAATACAGTGGATAGAGACCGCCTTGCTTACCAACTCCCATTGCGGAGGGGTGATAGTCAATCGAGCCCGACCAGACCTGAACGCCGCAAAGCTCGTTATCGACCTGCACCGAAACGACGGGACCGCCGTTTGTTACAAGGAAGGGACGGATTTTTTCACACGCGGCGCGGATATATCTTTCCGCCTTTTCCAAAAAGATTGGGTGCAGATATGAAACGGCACCCCCGGAAATTATGCTGCCGTCCTTGCGCTGTGCCATCACGTCGGGATACTTTTCAAAAAGCCAGACGGGCAGGCCGTTTTTCACAAGCTCGGCATATTGATACGGGCCGGGACGCGCAATGACCATCAAATCGAGCTCATCACAAAGGGTGAGAAACTCTGTCAGGTTGCGCTGTGGACAGTCATCGAAAACAATATTGCCTTCCGTTTCCTCGTGCACAATCCAGGGAATGTAGGTTGCAACGGCGT
Source organism: uncultured Clostridia bacterium (assembly GCA_937912045.1). Lineage (GTDB taxonomy): Bacteria > Bacillota > Clostridia > Oscillospirales > Acutalibacteraceae > SIG589. The sequence goes on along the minus strand of CALDPI010000018.1, from coordinate 5,034 downwards.
TTGCGCCGCTTTCCTTCAGCAGTAAAAGGCGCCTTTTCCAGTCGTCGTGCGGAACGCGGAAATAATGAAATTCGCCCGAGATAAAGGGCGTGGGCTCGCCGTCGAGGAAAAAGCCCTTGTTATCCCAAGTAAGAGAATGCTTCATAGTATCGTCCCCCTTTTATACCTTTATTTTACAAAAGAAATGCGCCCTTTGCAATAGCAAAAGGCGCGCAGTATTTTGATATTTGAGATACATTAATGGTGATGGTGGTGATGATGGTGGTGATGATGGTGTGAGGGGGTGTCTTCTATGTGACAATGCACCGCTTTGCATTCCTCGTCTTCCCTCTCAAGCTCGAGCGTTGCGTGGGAAATGCCGTGTTCGCAAAGCTCTGCGCGGACGGAGTCCTTCAGCTCCTTTGTAGGCTCGTTCGTGACAATGTGCAGAGTGGCAAAGGTTTGCCTGCCGTCAAGGCTCCAAATGTGTATATGGTGAACGCCCAGCACCCCGTCAAGCGTGAGCAGGTGCTCTTCAAGCGTGGCAATAGAGATGCCGCGCGGCGCTTTTTCAAGGAATAAATCTAATATTTCCTTAAGATGAGAGAGTGCGTTTACAATTATAAATACCGCAACGCCGATGGAAAGCAATGGGTCGATGAGCGAAAAATTGGTGAACTTCATCAAAAGTGCGCCCAAAAGCACCAAAACCCAGCCGAGCACGTCCTCCAGCATATGCAGGCTGACCGCGCGCTGATTCAAGGAATCGCCGCCGTGGGTGAGCACCGCGGCACCGAGATTCACAGCGGTGCCGATAACGGCAAAAACAAGCATGCTGTTATAGTCGATGGGGCGCGGATTTATAATACGCATAATGGCGTTGTATATGACAAACACCGAGCCAACAAGCAAAACAAGCGTGGTGATAACACCGCCGAGTACAGAATAACGTGCGTAGCCGTAGGTGTGGCTTGCATCGGGCTGCTTTTTGCTCTTTTTCTCAAGAAAATAGGAAATACCGATGCTCAGCGCATCACCCGTGTCGTGCACAGCGTCGGACATAATTGCGACGCTGCCCGAAAATACTCCGCCGAAAAATTCGAACAGAGAAAAGGCAAGGTTTAAAATAAAGGCAAACAAAATTTTCTTTTCCGATTTCATAAGCGCCTCCGCGTTGACTTTATGTGTTTTTGTGGTACAATATATTCGTTACAGAACAAGTTGTTCGGTTATATTATACCGTTGTGACGGGCAAAATCAATATATGCTTGCGGCGGCGTGTTCGATACCGAACAAAAGAGAAAAAATGTACGGAGGGCACTAATGGACAGACGACAGCGCAAAACGCGCGAGGCGATTTTCGGGGCGTTTACAGAGCTCTTATCGCAAAGGGATTACAGCAAAATAACGGTGGGTGACATAATAGACCGCGCCGACGTTGGCCGCGCAACCTTTTATGCCCATTTCGAGACCAAGGATTATCTGCTGAAGGCTCTGTGTGAAGAGCTGTTTTTGCACATTTTCGAAGCGGCAGAGGGCGATGGCGCCGCACATTCGCACATCTTCGATTGTGACGCGCCGGATTCGGTGTTTTTGCACCTTTTTATGCACCTGCAAAAGAACGATAACAACATTTTAGAGCTGCTTTCGGGGCAGAACAACGAGCTGTTTTTGCAGTACTTCAAGGTGGGGCTTCATCGCCTTGCAGAGAGTCAGCTCTCTCTGTTTGAGGAGCGCCGACACAGTGACCTGCCGCGCGATTTTTGGATTAACCACATAGCCGCAACCTTTGCCGAGACGGTGCGCTGGTGGCTTGAAAACGGAAGGCGCCAAACACCCGAAGAAATTACTAAATACTTTCTGCTTGCAGTGTGAAATAAAAAACGGACGACCCCGTCGTCCGTTTTTGTTTGTTTATTATTCCCACTCGTTTTCAGCATTCTTCTTTGGCTTATTTATGCCCTATATATTATTCTAAACGGCAAATTTGACAACAATCTTCTCCCCATTATTTTATTTATCCGAATTTTTGTTGCAGAAAAAGTTGCAAAACCGCTTGTGGGATAGTGTCAAGTGGTTGCGATGTTGTTGTAAATAAAATTGCAGTTTATATACCCGCATTACTTGTTTGATAAATCCTCGTTTACACTTTGCTGTTTTTGCTTTAGCATTTTGTTAAGCTTATCCGTATTCTTTTTGATTATGGAAAAAATGATCGCCCAAATAACGATATAGCCTCCAACAAAAACTGCTGAGAAGACTATAATCGGTAGTGCACCAAAGTCAAGCCAATCGTTGAGCAGATAGGTGACGAGGTAGCTGATATATAAAATGCCACCGTGAATCAAAATAGCAATCATCAAAGGCAATCGTTCGATTTGATAAATAGCGTTCATACCGCCTGCAATAAAGGCAAGTGCAGTGATTGAAAAGATACCTATGCAAACCTGATTTACAGATAGCGTTTCAACAGCGGCAGTCTGCTGCAATATTAGATATACAATAGCCAAAACAATCGGACCAATACCGGAAGCAATCAAGCCACGGCGCAAAAATTCCAAAACAAATTTTTTCATACTCCTTCGTACCTCCTTTTGATTTCCGCAAAACAACGTCTGGAAACATATTCCCGATAACCGCACCGAAACACGGCATCCACACCGCCGCTGAACACCGCATCAAATCGTGCAATACAGTGTTCATTGGCAAGGGTAGATTTGTTAATGCGGATGAAATAAGAGGGCAAAATATCCTCCAAATCACGAAGCCTGTCTTTGAGCGAATAATGATTGCCTTTGGTGTCAATGGCAATCACTTTTCTGTCAATTATGGTAATATATTCGATTTCCGAAAACTCCAGTTTCCGCATCTCGTCATCGCTGTATCCCATAATTCTGTCCGCACCGGAATAACCGCAGACAAGATCTTCTATCCGCTGTGTCAAAGAGGATGGCGCATGAACGATTGCTATGATTTCCTCATCTGCGTTTTTGTCGATAATAAGTTTGTATTTCATCGCCTCAAATCCTTACTGTTTTTTCATTTGTCTTAGGAAGCAGAACACAGCCACCGCCATTATTACTACACTATACAGAATAATCGGCAGAATGTGTGAAGCTGCGCCCTCAAAATTTCCGTTAAATAACGCTTTTTCCAGTTCTGCTGCGTGAACAAACGGAAGTGCATTTGCTATTTTTTTGAAAGCACCTCCCACAAGATTCAAATCAAACCAAACGCCCGAAAACCAAGCAGAAAGATTGGTAAGTAGTGCTCCGCAAATACCGCCAACCTGTTTCACTCCCAAAACACTGCCACACAAAAGTCCGAGTGCAATATTAAAAATTGCCATGGGGATGATACCAATTACGGCATAAATAATGTTTACACTAACTTCGAGTCCCAAAGGAATTGCAAACAAATAGCAGATCACGGTCTGTCCGATTGCTATAGGCAGGATTGGGAGCATATAGCCCATAGTGAAATCAAATCCCGTAAGGGGTGTTGTGTACAATCTCTGCAGAAGAGCGCTTTCCCGATCTTTAGAAATCAGAGTTGCTGAAAAAAGTGTCATAAACGACAATCCGAATACGGTAATACCCGGAGTCAGTGTGTTAATCTCAAACAAGTTCACCGGAATATTCGCTTGAATAGCACTTAAAAGCACTAATAAGACCAAAGGAAATCCCAGACCGAAGCCAAGGTTGATTGGATCTCGCAAAATCTCTTTGGCACATCTCTTGGCAAAAGTCATCATTCTCATTACGCACCCTCCTTTACAATAGAAACGAAGGCTGTTTCAAAATCGTTTGTTCCAGCCGCTGCGTTCAATTCTTCTACTGTTCCTACTGCAAGAAGTCTACCGCTTTTCATAATACCGATGCGATCAGAAAGTGCCTCAGCTTCTTCCATATAGTGTGTCGTAAGGATGATCGTTATTTTACCTTTCAAAGCACATATCGATTCCCATAGATCGTGCCTTGCAAGGACATCCAAACCAAGCGTGGGTTCGTCCAAGAATAGAATTTGGGGTTCGCTGATCAGTGCCATAGCAATGCTGACACGCCGTTGCCAGCCACCGGATAGCTTGCCGGCTTTCCTCCGAAGAACACTGTCAAGGGAAAACTGCTTGGACAGTTCCTGTATCTTTGCTTTCGTTTTTTCTTTTGAAAAACCGTGAATACCGCAGATTAACTCTAAGTTTTCTTTGACGGAAAGGTTAGGAGCAACTGCGGTTTCTTGTGGAGATACACCAATCAAGCGCTTTACCTGTTCGGGTTCCTTTGTAATGCTGTATCCACCGACAATAGCATCTCCACTCGTAGGTTTTGTCAGGCAGGAAAGCATTTTAATAACCGTAGTCTTTCCAGCACCGTTCACTCCGAGCAGCGAAAACAATTCACCTTGCCGAATTTCTAAACCCAGCTTGTCTACAGCAGTCAGATTCTTATACTGCTTGACAAGCTGGGTAGTCTTTATTTCTTGCATATATGTCATCCTCCTTTTTCACCTGCTGTATCATAATAGCAAATAAAAAAGAAGAAATGTTGTTTTTTGTCTGTTCGGTCGTTTTTAGTGTCTCATCGGTAACTATCTTTTTTGTAATTTTATTCCTATGTGTTGCAAAAGTGTTGCAGAAGCATTTTCCCAAATTGCAGAAATGCCCGAAAGCCCTTTGTTTCCAAGGGTTTTCGGGCACTTGTTAGCCAGTTTGTATTACTCCCACTCTATCGTTGCCGATGGTTTTGGAGACATGTCATAGCATAATTACATCATAAATAATTAAATTAAGTACCTAATGTCAATTCTATTTCTCCATTACACGCCTCTTCTTGAAGCAATTTGATACATCTACTATATTCGTCACTTACTTTTCTATCTATTGCTGACAATTGCGATCCTTCCATTCCTGCTTCATTCATAAATGTCATATACATAAACATCACGGCTTTAAGTCCATCATTTTTATCTCCACCTCTATTATTAACATTTTGAACACCTGACCTCATAAAGCAAAAACCATCTCTTATTTTACTCCCGTAATTAGCTGATTCTCCA
>CALDPI010000017.1 GCA_937912045.1 uncultured Clostridia bacterium | reverse complement strand
GATTCTCCACAAAGGATACGGCTTCGATCGAAGCAGCATCCGGCAGACAGAGAAATGTCACATCCGATTCGTTGATGAGTCTTGCGCGCTCCGCATTGTCGCGGTGTTTCGCGGGATCAATCGTCAGCAATGTAATATCCGGACGATCCTTGATTCTGTCGAAGAGCTTCAAACCGGTAGTACCGGCCTGACCGTCAATATACACCTTTATATTTGTCATTTTCTTCATCCTCTTTTTCTTTTTTATCTGCGCGATAAAAATGTACGATGCTCCAGACGCAGGCCGCGCTGAAAATCACAACAACCCAGACGCGTGCCGCAGTCATCGACAGACCATTCGCGATAATAATCGCCTCTCCGATGAGCCAGACAACAAATGCTGCCAGCGATACAAAGAAAATATAGAGCAGTCGTTTCTTATTCATATCCGGATCCCCGCAATCGCTGCATTCGCAAGTGCAAGCTGTTCTTTCACGGCAGCCGCTGACGGCCCGCCTTCGGATATTCTTCCGTTTAAACAGGTTTCCAGTGCAATCGCTTCATACACATCCTCGGAAAACAGCGGCGACGCTTCCTGATAGACCGAAAGCGGCAGCGTTTCGAGTGTACAGCCGTCTGTGATACAGCGTGCAACGAGTCCGCCCGTAATCTTATAGGCGTCACGGAACGGCAACCCCTTCTTTACAAGATAATCTGCAAGGTCGGTGGCATTTATGAAACCCTTCTGTGCGGCAGAGAGCATATTGCCCTCGTTCGCGCTCATCGTTTCAATCATACCCGTGAACACCTTAAGACACATCTTTACCGTGTCACAGGCATCAAAAACGCCCTCCTTATCCTCCTGCATATCCTTGTTATATGCCAGGGGCAAACCTTTGAGGGTTGTCAGCAATGAAATCAAATCGCCGTAAACCCTGCCGGTTTTCCCCCGCACAAGCTCTGCCATATCCGGATTTTTCTTCTGCGGCATAATGGAAGAGCCCGTTGTGTACGCATCCGAAAGCTCAATAAATTTGAATTCCCAGCTGGCAAAAAGAATAATTTCTTCAGCGAATCGAGAGAGGTGCATCATAAGTATTGATATATCGGATAGCAGTTCCACACAAAAATCTCTGTCGGAAACACCGTCTAAGCTATTAAGACAGATGTCCTGAAAGCCGAGCGCGTCGGCCTCGTATCGTCGGTCGGTCTGATAGGTAGTTCCCGCCAGTGCACAACACCCAATGGGTGATATGTTCATACGTTTTTTGCAGTCTTTGAGACGGTCTGTATCGCGTAGCAACATCATAGCATATGCCAAAAGGTGATGGCCAAACGTTATGGGCTGTGCGCGCTGCAGGTGGGTATAGCCCGGCATAATAGTCGTTTTATACCTTTCCGCCTTCTCTGCCAGAGCAGCTATTAAATTTTTAATAAGTGCCGTGATTTCGTCACACTCATCACGAAGGTACATTCGGGTATCAAGCGCAACCTGGTCGTTTCGGCTTCGCGCCGTGTGCAGCTTTTTGCCAACGTCACCTATACGCTCGGTCAGCACCTGCTCGACAAACATATGGATGTCTTCACATTCCATATCAATCTGCAGCTTGCCGCTTTCAATATCCTCCAAAATAAGTGCGAGCCCGTCAATCAGTTTTTTTGCGTCAGCCTCAGATATAATTTTCTGTGCACCGAGCATTGCGGCGTGCGCCATACTGCCCTTGATGTCCTGCTTATACATTCGGCTGTCAAAGCTGATTGAGGAGTTGAAATCGTCGGCTAACTTTTCGGTTGCACCGCTTGTGCGGCCCGCCCACATTTTAGCCATTTCTTTCTCCTTACTTACCGTCTACAATAGCCTGAACCTTAATCGGCAGACCATAAAGATTAATGAATCCTGCAGAATCACGCTGGTCGTAGTCGCTCTCGCCAAAGGTGGCAATTTCCTCACTGTAGAGTGAATATGGACTCCAGACACCTGCGTTAATCATATTGCCCTTGTAAAGCTTAAGCTTAACCTTACCGGTAACCTTTTCCTGTGTCTTGTCAACAAAGGCAGAAAGTGCCTCTCTGAGAGGGGTGAACCACTGTCCGTTGTAAACGAGCTCTGCAAAGGTGATGGAAAGCTTCTGCTTTTCGTGGAGTGTCATCTTGTCAAGGCAGATGCTCTCAAGCACCGAGTGTGCCTTGTAAAGAATGGTGCCGCCGGGAGTTTCGTAAACGCCGCGGCATTTCATACCAACAAGACGGTTTTCAACAATATCAATAATACCAATGCCGTTTGCACCGCCAAGCTCGTTAAGTTTGAGAATAATCTCCTTTGCGGTCATCTTCTGGCCGTCAAGTGCTACAGGAACGCCCTTTTCAAATTCAAGCTCAACATAGGTCGGCTTGTCGGGAGCGGCAATGGGAGAAACGCCCATTTCAAGAAAACCGGGCTTTTCATACTGCGGCTCGTTGCCTGTATCCTCAAGGTCCATACCCTCGTGGGATAAGTGCCAGAGGTTTTTGTCCTTGGAATAGTTGGTTTCGCGGTTGATTTTGAGCGGAATGTTGTGTGCCTCCGCATATTCAATCTCTTCCTCACGCGATTTGATGTCCCACTCTCTCCAGGGGGCGATAATCGGCATATTAGGTGCAAAGTGCTTGATAGCAAGCTCGAAACGAACCTGGTCGTTACCCTTGCCCGTGCAGCCGTGAACAATAGCATCGGCGCCTTCCTTGATTGCAATCTCAACAAGACCTTTTGCAATGCAGGGACGTGCGTGGCTTGTGCCGAGAAGATAATCTTCATAAACAGCGCCGGCCTTCATCGTGGGGATTATGTATTCGTCAACGTATTCATCGGTCTGGTCAAGCACGTAAAGCTTTGAAGCACCGGTTTTGAGTGCCTTTTCTTCGAGGCCCTCCAGCTCGTCAGCCTGGCCGACGTTGCCCGAAACGGCAACAACCTCACAGTTGTTATAGTTCTCCTTAAGCCACGGAATGATGATGGAAGTATCAAGTCCGCCCGAATATGCGAGAACAACCTTTTTTATGTTTTCCTTATTCATTAAAAGGACCTCCAAAGTCGTTTTGTTAGTACGCGGTTTATTATAAAACTAAAAAAATACAAAGTCAACACCTTTTTGCATATTTATTCTGATATTTTTCTATTTTTTGCCTTTAATTTTTAAAAATATGCAAAATATTCAAAAAATAATGCATAATATGCATAAAAATCGAAATATGCAAAAAAATAATGCACGGAAAACCGAAGATTTCCCGTGCATTTATGCTATTCATTAGGGGTCGAGGCACTCAAAAAAGAGATTTCAATGTCGCCGTTTTCCGAACGGAGATTGAGCTGCTTGCGTCCCTGCGACACTATATCCTTAAGGTTTGAATTGCCGTTCGTGGCAACGCAATTATAGGAAAAGTCGCTTTCCTCGCCAATCACACTTCCGCGGATGTCGCCGTTTTCCGAAATGATGGTAGCGCCCGCTTCAAACTCAATACTGCTGAGCTCAATGTTGCCGTTTTCGCTCTCGGCAAAAATTGTGCTTTCGGCCTTGGTGTCAACAAGCGCCATAAAGCCGTTTTCGGTTTCGGTGTAAATCTCCTCGGCGGTCACCGCCTGGGAAAACAGTCTGCCGTTCTCGCAGGAAAGCTTGGCCTTTCCACCCACAACGGTTTCATAAAGCTCAACGTTGCCGTTTTCAGAGTCAACGTCAAGGTTGCCCGTAATGCGTGATTTGTAAATGCGGATATAGCCGTTTTCAGCCTCGGCCTTTATGCTGCCCATACAAATGTCCTCAGCGGCGGTGTTGCCGTTTTGGTTTTCAATCACCATTTTGCCGTCATAGTTTGCGGGGATTTCAACCGTGAGAATGGGCGTGCTGACCGATATTGTCAAAAAATTATTAAAGAAATCGGCAGTGGCGTTTTTCTTGATGGAAAGCGAGCCATCGGCAAGCTTTCCGATGGTATAGGTCTTGTTGCCGTTTTCATAATATTTAATGTTGATTTTCTTGTCCGCAGACGGCACAATGTTTATGTTTGCATCGCGTTCCTCAATAATAATAGAGGAAACGTTGCCGTCGAGAGAATAGCTTTTTTCAATATAGGCAGGCTCGGTGTCGAAGTTCATAATGTTAAAGCCCATCATCGCAAAGCCTGCAGAAAAAATGATTATACCTATAAAAAGAAATATTGCGGCGGTTATGTAAATTTTTCCGTATTTCATACAGCCAGCGCCTCCTTTGCGAGAAGTGCGCGCACCTTTGTATTAATAAAGGAAGTAAAGGCAACGCACAAGCGGTTTACAATGCGCGCAGGTCCAAATAGCAGAAACATTATGGAAAGCAAAATCATTCCTGCACCGACCACGCAAAGACCGACGGGCACAGTGCGGATAAAGCACATGGCAAAGCCCGACAGAATGGAGAGTGCGCCACACAATCCAACCGTGAAAACAACCGCATAAAGC
>CALDPI010000016.1 GCA_937912045.1 uncultured Clostridia bacterium | reverse complement strand
TTTTGTTGAGTCGGCGCTTTCTGCCGGCGCTTCGGTGGTTGTGGCAGAGCATGACGTGGGCGCTCCGAATCAGATAATAGTGACAGATACCCATAAGGCATATGCGGATATGTGCAGACGCTGGTTTGGCAACCCGACGCAATCACTTAAAATAATCGGCGTTACGGGTACAAACGGCAAAACCTCCGTAACGTATATGATAAAATCCATACTCGAATATAACGGTGAAAAGGTTGGACTTATCGGCACCATACAGAATATGATTGGTGATAAGGTGTATGAAACCAACAATACTACACCCGGGGTGTATGAGCTGCAAAACCTGTTTGCCGAAATGAGAGATGCAGGCTGCAGATACGTTGTTATGGAGGTTTCCAGCCACGCACTTGACCAGCGCAGAGTAGAGGGAATTGACTTTGCGGCAGGTATCTTCACAAATCTGACGCAGGACCATCTGGATTATCACAAAACAATGGAAAATTATATGCTTGCAAAGCGTAAGCTTTTCGAAAACTGCAAAATTTCCATAGTTAATTATGATGACGAATATACAGAACGTCTGACAGACGGGCTACCTTGCGAAATAGTTTCATACTCTGCAAAAAGCGATAATTCCACCTATACCGCAAAAAACATCAATTACCGTACCGACGGTGTTGATTATGAATTTGTAGGCTTTGGCACCATAAGCAGAATAAGACTTTCAACAGGCGGAAGATTTTCTGTTTATAACTCTATGTGCGCTGTGGTGACGGCTATAAAGCTCGGCTTCTCAGCGGCATCTGCAGCAGCGGCACTTTCGGCGGATTCGGGTGTTAAGGGCAGGGCTGAGGTTGTGCCGACAGGCAGGGATTTTACCGTTATAATCGACTATGCTCATACCCCTGACGGACTTAAGAACATTCTAAAAACCTTTAGAGAGTGCAAGAAAAACAGATTGGTTGTTCTCTTTGGCTGCGGCGGTGACCGCGACCGAACAAAGCGACCCATTATGGGCAAAATTGCGGTGGAATATTCGGATTTTGCCATTGTAACAAGCGATAACCCGAGAAGTGAAGACCCATCGGCCATTATTGCCGACGTGATTGAGGGGATTAAAGGAAAAAATGCTTCCTATACGGTTATTGAAAACCGAAAAGAAGCAATAAAATATGCTATCAAAAACGCACAGCGCGACGACGTGATTATCCTTGCAGGAAAGGGACACGAAACGTATCAGATTTTGAATAGCGGAACTATTCATTTTGATGAGCGTGAGGTAATTGCAGAAGCGCTTGCAGAGTTATGATAAAGGAGTGTAAATATGACAGACATTTCTCCGGTAATTTCGGCAATAATCGCCTTTATAGCCACGGCGGCATCGGGACTTTATGCACTTCCCGTACTAAAAAGACTCAAGTTTGGACAAACGATACGTGAAGAAGGACCGCAATGGCATCAAAGCAAGCAGGGAACACCCACAATGGGCGGCATTACAATGGTTTTTGGTGTCTTGGTGGCACTTTGTGCAGCATTTGCTTATGCAATGCTTGCAAAGGTAAACCTGTATTCAGAGGTAAAAACCAATAAGTTTGTGATTTTTATTGCATCCTTAGGCTTGGCAATCGTTATGGGCGTTGTCGGTTTTTTGGATGACTATATTAAGGTTGTAAAGAAGAGAAATCTCGGACTGACAGCACGTCAGAAGACAGTTATGCAGTTGTTTGCCTCGGCGCTTTATCTCGCAATATTGGCTTTGGCAGGCGTTAGAACAACCTGGCTGCCATTTGTTGGCGAGATAAGCATTGTAAGCGGTGCAGGACTTTTGTTCTGGCCGATAGCGCTTATGTTTATATACGGCTTTATAAACGCGGTTAATCTTACCGACGGAGTTGACGGGCTCGCAAGCTCTGTCACACTAATTGTTTGTTGTATTTTTATGTTAATAACAGGCGGACTTCGACTTGCGGGCGCAAATATGCTTGCTTCTGCGGTGGCAGGTGCCTGTGTCGGCTTCCTTGTTTGGAACTCGCATCCTGCAAAAATGTTTATGGGTGATACAGGCTCGCTTTTCCTTGGCGGCGCTGTTGTAGGCCTTGCATTTTGCAGTGGCAGACCAATACTCTTGTTACTTATCGGAATTGTCTATCTTTGCGAGGCGCTTTCGGTCGTAATTCAGGTTGCATATTTCAAAAAGACCAAAAAGCGCATTTTTAAAATGACACCCATTCACCATCATTTTGAGATGAGTGGCTGGAGTGAAGAAAAAATTGTACTTATATTCTCTGTGGTTTCGATGATATTCGGCGCAATAGCGGTTTTGATTTCCGGACTATTATAATTATTTAGTAAAGTGGTGAGTAAAATGGCAAAAAAAAGAGGCGAGTCCGCAAAGGACAGTTTCTGGATAAAGGGTAAAATGGATATTACCTTTTTAAGCCTTGTAATGATTTTGCTTGTAATAGGCCTCATTATGCTGTTTTCTGCCAGCTACTCATACGCACTGACATATTACGGCAACAGCTTCCGCTTTATCCTGCGCCAGCTTTTGTTTGCCGTTGCAGGAACGGGCGCAATGCTCTTTATATCAAAGATAAATTATAAGCAGTATCAAAGATTCGCATGGCTGCTTTACGGTGTGGCAATAGTTCTTTTAATCGCCGTTTACGGCTTTCCGGAGGTGGCAAACGTTCACCGCTGGATAACAATCGGCCCCATACAGTTTCAGCCCTCCGAAATCGGCAAGCTTGCCATAATCGTGCTGTTTGCACATCTCATTTCAAAAAATTCGGACAGTATGGGCAGCT
>CALDPI010000015.1 GCA_937912045.1 uncultured Clostridia bacterium | reverse complement strand
GCGAGCAAAAGCCCTGTTACAACTGCAGAAAGGTCGGATATGCTGTTTTCTTTTTTGGTTGTAAGGCAAAAAAGAAATTCTGAGAGCACTGAGAAGGCAACACCCACGGATATGATAAATATCGGTCGTATGCCAAAAAAGATAACAGAGGCAAAAATAGCAGGAATAAGAGCGATAATTACGTCAAGCATAATGCTTCTTGTTGTCTTTTTTGTGTGTATATGCGGCGACACCGCTACCGAAAGGCTACTCATCTTTTTTCCTCCTCAAAAAGAAAGGTTTTTGCAAGTTTATTATGCTCTACAAGTGGCTGTCTTGTAGGACAAACGTAGGAGCAACAGCCGCATTCCATACAAATGTTGACGTGTGTTGCCTTGACGGCTGATAAATCACGCATTTTATATGCCTTTGATATTGCGACAGGGTTCAACCTCACAGGGCAGGCAGAAATGCATTTTCCGCATCTTATACAGTTAGAGGTGATTTTCGGTGTGGCCTCTTCTTTGGTCATTGCAATTACGGCATTACAGCTTTTGGTAATGGGTGTATCAAGGTCGGGCGCAGCTATGCCCATCATAACGCCGCCAAGCAGTATTTTGCCGGGCTCTGATTTTAAACCGCAAAAATCAAGAACGTCCTTAATTTTTGTGCCGATTGGTACGTTAAGGTTACAAGGCTTTAAAATTGCAGAGCCGTCGATGGTTATACACCTGTTTATAAGTGGAATGCCCGTTTTTATATATTTTGCGATTGAGGCGAGCGTTGTGCAGTTAATCACAATAACGCCGACGTCCTTCGGATATTTGTTTTCTGGCACAATGCGGCCTGTGAGATTATAGGTTATAATTTTTTCACCGCCCTGCGGATATAACGGTGTCAACTCCTTAACCTTAACAAAAGGGTATCCGTTTGCTTTGATTTTGATTTGTCTGAGCGCCGCTTTGTTGTGTTTTTCAATACCGAATAGTATATTTTCAATCCTTAAAAACCTGTTGATAAGTGAAATACCCTCAAAGATGTAATCCGATTCATAAAGCATCGTCATGGTGTCGCTTGTGATATACGGCTCGCATTCGGCGCCGTTTACAATTAAGGTGTCAATCTTTTCTCTGTTATTAATGTCAAGCTTAATGTGGCTGGGAAAACCGGAGCCACCAAGACCCACACAACCACTTGTATAGATAGCACTAATAAAATCGTCGTAGCTGTTTATGACAGGCGGCTCGATGCTCTTATCCATCTGCATTTCGCCGTCGGAGCTTATTACAATGGTATCAGCAAGGCTGCCGTCCTTTAAAACGATTGTTTCAATGCGCTCTACGATGCCCGAAACGCTTGCATAAACGGGCGAGCTGAAAGCACCGTCCGCCTTTGCAATTAATTGCCCGCAAAGGACGTGGTCTTTTGGCTTGACGGTGGGGATTGCCGCAGCCCCTATGTGCTGTTTTACAGGAATGAACACCTGGTTTACGGGTGGCATTATAATAGGCCTTGCTTTGTTTGTGTTTTTGTGTTGCGGAATTCTAATGCCCGAGAGTTTGTAATTTAACATATGCTATCACCAAAATATTATATTGTTGAATTTTATCCTATAAAGTCGTATAATTGTCCTATCTTGCTGATAGGGGTGTAAAAGTGTCGAAAATTGCTTCAGTATTATTCGTGATTTGCGTTTTAATCTTTAGTATAGTCTTGCCTGTTTCGGCGGATACCATACATTACATATCCACCGAGGATGAACTTTTTTCAATAGAGACCGACCCTGATGCAACCTACGTGCTCACTTCGGATATTTATATTAATTCAGCGCATGATATGCTCTTTAAAAATAAAACAAACAGTTTCACAGGCGTCCTTGATGGTAACGGATATACAGTCTGTAACCTGATACTGAACAGTGAAAATGAAAATCTGGCTTTTTTGTGTTATCTGGGCTCGGGCGGTGTAATCAAAAATCTGAATTTTAAGGACTGTGTAATCACGTCGCAAAATAATAACGCGTTTGTCGGTGGAATTGCAGTTTTTAATTTGAATGGTAGAATAGAGAACTGCACCTTTATCGGAAAACTGCAAGCAGGGGATAAGGTGTTAAATAAACCGCACTATATTTGTGCAATTAATTATGGTGAATTGAACGAATCAAATTATTATCTGGAAGATACCGCTGACAGCTCTTCTGATATAGCAACATCTTCATTTTATTCAGAGCAGGTCGTATCGTCGGACAGCTTTTTGCATACCGAATCGGTAAATACCTCCTCAAAACCACAATATAGCTCATTCGTTTCGTCCTCACAAAAGGATAAAGCGAGCAGTAAAACAAAGGAAAGCAGCTCCTCAAAAGAAAATACAGCAATGGAATATGGTGATACCGCATCGTATTCGGTTTCAACGGAGGACGGCGGCAAGGCAGGACCGATTATTTTTTGGTTGGCGTTTACGGTTTTGCTCTCGCTGGTTGCTTATATGGTATATACCGAGATTAATTATCAAATAAAACTGAAAAAGGATAAAAAATAAAACCGTCTTACGACGGTTTTATTTTTTACTATTATTCACTTCTGAGCGCGACCACAGGGTCTTTTTTGGAAGCGATTTTTGCAGGGATAAGACCTGCAATATAGGTCAAAAGCATACTTATTAAAACAAGAATAATTGCGGCAGGAACGGGCAAAACCGCTGCAGCTCGTATATTAGCTAGCGAGCGTATAATCGCATTAATGGGTATAGTCAGCAACACTGTTACACCAATACCCAAAAGTCCTGCAACAAAGCCTTCAATAAGGGTTTCAGCGTTAAACACGCGCGAAATATCACGTTTTGAGGCGCCGATGGAACGCAAAATGCCAATTTCTTTTGTGCGCTCGAGAACAGAAATATAGGTGATAATTCCAATCATTATAGAGGATACAACAAGCGAAATTGCAACAAAGGCTATAAGAATATAGCTTATAATGTTAATGATTGTCGTAATGGATGACATCAGCATACCAACGTAGTCGGTGTACTGAATGGCATCCTCCTCGGTAGAATTATCGTTGTATTCCTTTATGATTGCCTCAATTTCATCTTTAGAGGCAAAGTCCTTGGCGTATAGATTAATCGAGGACGGCTTGTCAAGGTCTGCAACACCAAGCTTTAAAAGATTTCCTTGATAGGTGTTGTCGGTCGTGGAGGCGGGTAGCATGGACGAAAGCTTATCAACAATATCGTCATCGCTCATTCCCATCTGCTTCATCTGCATTATAGAGCCGCTGAGTGTTTGCTGCTGCTCGACAGGAAGGGTAGCGGCGTAAGCCATAACGTCCTCCATTGTGGGTTCCTTTTTAGGCGCGTCAAAGCGTATGCCTGTGAAAATATCAACCTCGGGATTGGCGAGCTGGTCTTTTGCAATCTGACTTTCGTCAACGCGTGAAAGCAGCTCCTTCATTAAATCCTCGGTATATCCGATAGCGCCGGCCTCGGCAGAATAGGTTGAATCCTCAGAGGGACGTATTATTCCGACGATTTTAAGCGTTATAGCGTTTAAAAGCTTAGACTTGACAAAATCCTCGTCTTCGCGCTTGTCAACCCATAAATCGCCTTCTTTGACAAAATAATCGGTGTTGACAAGGAGCTTGTAGTTTTGTGAAACGATTTCATCATATGTGAAGGAAACACTCTTGCTTTCAACCTTCTTGCCGTTGGCAATATCCTTCATCATTTGCTTCATTTCTTCCTGGTCCTTAAGACCTAAGGAATAAAGTGCAACGTCGGTTATTTCATTGTTTTTATCAACGATAAGAACGATTTCATCATAATTCTGCGGCATGCTACCGTGAACAACGTCATACTGCTTCTCAAGGAAAGCCTTGCCGCCAATCATTTCGCGCCAGACACTGAACGAAGCAGAGGCCATGCTCTGCATAGGCGATGCGGCCGCAGCCGAGTTTCCGCTGAGCTCGTTCAACAGCGTGTTGGGGTTGATTTGGATTAAGCCGTCCTTCGTGTCCGCCTTGTAAACGTTCATTACGGTAGAATAGCCGTACTGAATGTCGGTGGTCAGCTCTTTAAGCGTGTTTTCCTTAATCTCAAGATGCTCCTTGAACTTTTTGAGGTTGTTGATTTTCACATCGCCCGACATACTGCTTATCATAGAGCTCATAACGTCGTTGGAATAAATCTTATCGAGCTCGTGCCCTTTTTTATTCTCCTGATTTTCCACCATAGAACTGAGCATAGAATCCATATCAACCGTGGCTTCCTGTATCGTCAGCGGATAGCTTGACAGGGTTTCCT
>CALDPI010000014.1 GCA_937912045.1 uncultured Clostridia bacterium | reverse complement strand
AACACACCCTGATGCGTCTCGCCGTCCTCGCCGACGAAGCCTGCTCTGTCAACACATATGGTTATGGGGACTTTTGCTATTGCCGCATCGTGAATTACCTGGTCAAGTCCACGCTGTAAAAAGGAGGAATAGACCGCAAAAACAGGTCGCATTCCACCCTTTGCAAGTCCGACAGAAAAGGTTACTGCATGCTGTTCCGCAATTCCGACATCGAAAAATCTGTCTTCAAAATTCTTGCTGAATTCCGAAAGGCCGGTGCTGTTTTTCATTGCGGCGGTAACAGCACAAATTTTATCGTCCTTTTTTGCAAGAGCACACAAGACCTTGCCAAAAGCAGCAGAAAAATCATCTGCATCTTTTACATCGACACCTTTATTCAAATCAAAGGCCGAAACACCGTGATAATTATTCGGGCTCTCTTCTGCGAGTTTATAGCCCTTGCCCTTTACAGTCATAACGTGAACAATAACTGGCTCGGTATCGTGCTTTGCAAGCTCTAAAATTTCTTCAAGACGCTTTTCATCGTGACCGTCAACAGGACCGTAATAATTAAAGCCTAAATCCTCGAAAAAGTTGCTGTGATAAATAACGTCCTTGAGAAACAGCTTAATTCGTGCAAAGGCGCGGAATAAAAATTTTCCGACAAGCGGAATTTTAAGCAAAAAGGAAGAAAATCCACTTTTAAACTTGTGATAATTCGGTCTTGAACGAATGACTGTAAGATACTTTGCAAGTGAGCCAACATTGCGGCTAATCGACATTTCATTATCGTTTAAAACCACAATGAAATTACCCTTTTCATCACCTGCGTTGTTCATAGCTTCATATGCCATTCCGCCCGTCAAAGCACCGTCACCGACAACGGCAATGGCGGTTCCGCTGGAGCCTGAGAGTTTTTTCGCTTTATAAATGCCGTAAGCCGCAGAAATTGAATTACTGCTGTGGCCGGTTGTTATGGGGTCGTATTCGCTCTCGCACGGACGCATAAAGCCGGACACGCCGTTTTCCTTGCGCAAGGTATGAAAATTATCATATCTACCCGTAAGAAGCTTATGCGTGTAGCACTGGTGTCCCACATCAAAAATAATCGCATCATCCGGTGCGGAAAAAACCCTGTGCAGAGCAACGGTTAATTCAACCGAACCGAGATTTGACGCAAGATGGCCACCGTTTTTTGAAACGGTGTCTAAAATACAATGACGTATTTCGGCGCACAAATCGGATATTTGTTCTTCTTTTATATCTTTTAAATCGGCCGGAGATTTAATGCCGAGTAACAGTTTATATTCCAAAAAAGCACATCCTAATTTTTTCTATCGGTTAATTGCATTGCCAAATCGCAAAGCGCTGCTGCTTCGTTCCCGAAAATATCAAGAGCACATATTGCCTCTTTTGTTAAATCGACAACGTCGGTTTTAGATTTTTCAATGCCATAATGCGAGACGTAGGTCGATTTTTCGTTCTCAGCATCACTGCCAACAGGCTTTCCAAGCAGAGCACTGTCACCTATCAAATCGAGAATATCGTCTGCCACCTGAAACGCAAGTCCGATTTTTTCAGCAAAAACCCTCGCAGCATTCAGCTGCTTTTCATTGGCACCAGCAAGCACACAGCCGATTTCGCAAGCCGCCTTAATTAAAGCGCCCGTTTTAAGAGAATACATAGTTTTAACGGTGTCAATGCTCGTTTCCTTACCCTCAATAGCAAGGTCTATAACCTGACCGCCAACCATTCCGTGAACACCGGCGTAGTTTGAGAGGAGCTTGATTGCTTTAAGACAGCTCGCACTGTCGATATTTTTGCACTCAGCCGCGGCAGAAAAAGCAAGTGTCAGCAAAGCATCACCTGCAAGCAATGCTGTATCCTCGCCAAAAGCGATGTGACAGGACGGTTTACCTCTTCTTGTGTCATCATTGTCCATACAGGGTAAATCGTCGTGTATGAGAGAATATGAGTGAATAAACTCTATTGCCGCGGCAAAGCACTCGGCATCTTCTTTATATTTTCCGCCACAGAGTCGGTAAAATTCCAAAAGCAGAGCAGGTCTTAAACGTTTACCGCCTGCGGCAACGCTGTAATCCATAGCATCAATTAACCTGCCATAAAGCTCACCGCGATTTGCTAAAAGAGAGGCGCGTTTATTTTCCAATGCGGCAACGCCGTTATTAATTATATCAGTTGACGTCATTAGTTTTCACCATTTTCAGCCGTTATTACCGTAAGCTTTTGTTTTGCTTCATCGAGAGAATTGTTGCAGGCCTTTGAAAGCGCTATCCCCTCTTCAAAAAGGGTCATAGATTCCGAAAGGGAGCATTTACCTGATTCAAGCAGTTGAACAATTTCTTCAAGACGAAGCATATCTTTTTCAAAATTATTTACAGACATATACTACTCCTTAAAAACTTCTATAACGCTGCATCTGGCAGCGCCTTTTGCGAATTTGACGTTTACTTCTTCGCCCTCTAATAAATTACCGCCGTCGGTCACGACGTTGCCCTCACTTGTGACAACGCTGTATCCGCGGTGCAAAATTGAGAGTGGAGAAAGCGCGTCAAGTTTTGATACGTTCTCCTTAAAGCGTGAAAGCTCGCTGTCCAGTCTTTTGGAAAAAGCAACTGTCAGTGCAGTTTGGCTTTTTTGTAAATTGAATTTTTGCCTTTCAAAAAAAGCATCGTTTTTAAAAAGAACAGAGCTTTTTGTCAAAACCGAAAGCTTGGACCTATAAGAAAGAATTAAGCTGTTATACGAATAGCAAATTCGCTCAAAAACGGAATCAAGATTTTGCCTGAGCTCGCTCACGTCGGGCACAGCCAGCTCTGCCGCGGCCGAGGGTGTCGGTGCGCGCAAATCGGCAACAAAATCACAGATTGTAAAATCGGTTTCATGACCGACAGCCGAAATGACAGGAATTCTGCATTTATAAATGGTTTCTGCAAGCATTTCATCATTAAATGCCCACAAATCCTCAATAGAGCCGCCGCCGCGGCCGATTATTATTGTGTCAAAATCAAAATCCTGTGCAGAAATCACCGCATTTGCAAGGTCAGATGCAGCATTTTCTCCCTGAACGAGTGTGGGAAAGAGCGTAACCTCACATATTGGATAACGGCGCTCTAAGATATTGAGAATATCACGAACGGCTGCGCCTGTTTGTGATGTGATTACGCAAATCTTTTTTGGAAATTTAGGAATCGGTTTTTTTGCGAGCGGGTCAAAATAGCCTTTCTTTTCAAGACGATTCTTTATTTGCTCAAATGCAACAGCCAAATCGCCAACACCGTCGGGAATCATCTCCTCAGCGTAAAACTGATAAGAACCGTCGCGCTCATAAAGAGAAACACGTCCACGGCATATAACACTCATTCCGTCTTCTGGCAGGAACTTAAGATATGCGGCGCTTGCGCGAAACATAACCGCCCTTATAACTGCGTCGCCGTCTTTTAAAGAAAAATACAAGTGTCCGCTCTGATAGTGGTTTTTAAAATTAGAAATTTCGCCCCTCAGATATACAGATGCAAGACGGACGTCCCCCTCAAGCAAAGACTTTACGTAACTATTAAGCTGTTTTACGGTTAAAACAGTACGCATATATTACCTGCTCTCAAGAGTTTTGGCAACGGTGCCTAAAACACCGTTAATATAGGAGGCATCATCCTTGGTGGAATATTTTTTTGCAAGCTCAACAGCCTCGTTAATGGAAACGCTGTGCGGAATATCATCCATATAAAGCATTTCGTAAATTGCGACACGCATCAGCGAAAGACTGACCTTAGAAATGCGGTTAATTTTCCATCCGCGAAGGTTATTTTTGATGGTGTCATCTATCTCATCCACATTGTCAAAAACGCCGCAGAAGACCTTTTCGACAAAATCATCATATTCAAAATTACGTGCTTCTATAGCATCCTCAATTATATTATTGACCGGCTCGTCCCTGAAGTTTTTTTCAAAGACAAGTATAAAGGCATTTTCTCTTGCTGTTTTTCTGTTCATATGGCACCAACTCTCATAATTATGCAATTATATAATATACTATATATGCAATTTTTTCAATAAAAAACTGCAATAATTTTACTTTGTAAATTAATTTGCTTGTAAAATGCATAAAAAGGTGGTATAATCTCTAAAACATAATTTTTTTGTCACTAATTTTTGAAAATTGGAGGATACATAAATGAAAGTACTTGTTTTAAATTGCGGAAGCTCATCACTTAAGTATCAGCTTATTGATATGGATACAAACAATGTAATGGCTAAAGGCCTTTGCGAAAGAATAGG
>CALDPI010000013.1 GCA_937912045.1 uncultured Clostridia bacterium | reverse complement strand
TGATTTTAACATTGCATATTCACCATGTACTGGCATAAAATATTTTGGTCTAATTAAAGAAAACATTAATTTAATTTCTTCTTTAGATGCATGTCCTGTAGTATGTGTATCTGAAAGTGGGCTGTTTCTAATAACTTTTGCACCAGCTTTTGTTAACATGTTTATATTTCTATTAACAAATTGTTCATTTCCAGGAATAGGCTTACTAGAAAAAATTACAGTGTCATTTGGTAATAATTTTATTTGTTTATGTGTTCCATTAGCAATTCTTGATAATGCGGCCATAGGTTCACCTTGTGAACCTGTACATAAAATAGTAATATGATTCGTTTCAACTTGTTTTTTAAATTCTCGAGAATTAAGAATTGTTCCTTTAGGAACATCAATATATTTTAATCTTTGAAGTATAACCTGACCCGAAAACCTTGCTAACTGAATATCAAGGGTATCAAGCAGGTCATAAAGCCCTGAATTAAGGTGAATATCCTTTAAAAGTGCATTTCGTTGCATCAGGGTGTGCTTATACCTTGAAAGCACCTCTGCATAAGAGGGCTTAAGCTGGCAAAGTGCAGAGTCAATGAATTTTCGTCTGCCCTGCGGACCGTCCTTAATAAGTGACAGGTGAGAGGGGGAGAAAATAACCGCATAAAATGAACCTATAAGCTCTGCAGTTGAGCGAAGAGAAACTCCGTTTAAAGAAGCATTTTTCTTTTTATCTGCAATGATTATTTCAGATTTTTTTTCTCTTGAATTATCAGAAAATTCTAAATTAATTTTTGCAAAATCTTCGCCGAATTTAATAAGCTCATTGTCTTTTGCACTGCGGAAACTTTTGCAACCTGTAAAAAGCCAGATTGCTTCAATTAAATTTGTTTTACCTTGCGCATTTTCGCCAATAATTAATGTTTTTTGCTTTTCAAATGAAAAGAAAAAATCATCATAATTCCTGAAATTTTTTAATTCTATATTTTTAAGCCTCATTAATGCTATAATAAACAAAAAAGGAGTTTATGAAAAGATGTACGACGTGCACGTTTCGGGACACGCCTGTCAGGAAGAGCTTAAGATTCTTTTGAGTCTTGTAAAGCCCAAGTTTTATTTCCCTGTACACGGTGAACAAAAGCATTTAATCAAAAATGCGCGTCTCGGCGAGGCGATGGGAATACCGAAGGGAAATATTATTACGGCCAACAACGGAAACGTTGTTGAGCTTTCTCAAAAAAATGCAAAAATTGTCGACACCGTGACAGCAGGCCGCGTGCTTGTTGACGGACTTGGCATTGGCGACGTAGGCAGCGTGGTTCTGCGCGACAGAAAGCATCTTGCAGAGGATGGTGTAATCGTTGTTGTTATGACGCTTGACGAAGCAACTGGCGATATTCTTTCAGGACCCGAGGTTATCTCGCGCGGTTTTGTTTATGTTAAAGAATCGGAACAGTTAATGGTTGATGCAACAGAGGCGGCGGCTGACGCGCTTGAGCAATGCTACATCAAAAACATTAACGATATGAATACCGTTAAAACAAGGGTAAGAGATGCGGTATCGCGTTGCCTGTACGAGCGCACACACCGCAGTCCTATGATATTACCGATTGTTATGTACGTTTAATTGATTGGAGAATTATTATGAAGGTAGTTTTACTTGCAGATGTTAAAGGACAGGGCAAAAAGGGCGAGCTTTGCAACGTATCCGACGGATACGCCAGAAACTTTTTGTTTCCCAAAAAGCTTGCTATTGAGGCTGATGCAACCGCAATGAACGAGCTGCGCAACCGAGAAAACGCAGCCGCTCACCATAAGGCAGAGGAAAAGGCAGCGGCAGAGGCTGTTTTTGATAAAATCAACGGAAAAGATGTTGCCATAAAGGCTAAGGCCGGTGCATCAGGTAAGCTTTTCGGCGCAGTAACCTCGAAAGAGGTTGCTGCAGAGATTACCCGTTTGTTCGGCGTTTCTGTTGATAAGAAAAAGATTTCTATGAACGACATTAAGTCTTTTGGTGAATTCACAGCAGAAGTCAAGCTTTATAATGGCATAACCGCAAAGGTTACCGTCGTTGTATCGGAATAGGAGACAGAATATGGCTGGAGATAATTTGATTTTGGACTTTGAGGGTCGCAAAATGCCTTACTCGGTTGAGGCGGAGCAGGCTGTCCTCGGTTCAATTCTCATTGACCCGCAAAGCATTAATCTTGTCGCATCAGAGCTTAAGCCCGACTTTTTCTACATACCGCAGCATAAAGAGATTTATCGCGTGCTTTCAGGTATGCTCGAGCTGGGCGGCGCGGCGATTGACTTTGTCACCGTGCTTGAAAGGCTTAAAAGCGCAGGCGTTTATGACGAAGCAGGCGGTAAAGCATATCTCTCGCAGCTTGCACAGGCTGTGCCGTCGTCCGCCAATATTCTTACATATGTTTCAATCATACGCGAACGTTATTACGTTCGCTCCTTGATGCTTGCTGCACAGGGAATTATTAAGGATATTGAGGACAACGCAAAAGAATCTTCCGATTTGCTTGATTCTGCGGAGCAAAAGATTTTCGACATCCGTTCCGGCATTGATACTACGGGTCTTACACATATTCGTGACGTTATCATCGGCGAAACCTTTGACCGTCTTGGCAAGATGAACGACCCTGAAACAAGAAATGATTATATCGGTATCCCGACGGGTATCTCTGCTCTTGACCGTGTTATTACAGGTCTTAATAAATCGGATATGATTATTCTCGGCGCCCGTCCCGGTATGGGTAAAACGTCTTTTGCTCTCAACATTGCTCGCAACGTTGCTGTTAATGCCGGCAAAACTGTTTGCTTCTTCTCGCTTGAGATGACGCGCGACCAGTTGGCACAACGTCTGCTTTCGAGTGAGGCGGCTATTGAAAGTCAAAAGCTTCGCACCGGTGAGCTTTCAAATGACGAGTGGACAAGACTTGTTCAGGCAGGCGAAAACCTTGGCAAGGCGAATATATATTTTGATGAAACCTCGAGTATAACCGTACCCGAAATGAAGGCCAAGCTTCGCAGAATGAAAAAGGTTGACCTTGTAATAATTGACTATCTCGGTCTTATGCACGCTTCTCGCTCAGGCAAGGGTGACGTTAATCGCGTGCAGGAGGTTAGTGAGATTACGCGCGGTATCAAGGTTATGGCTAAGGAGCTTAAAATTCCGATAATTGTGTGCGCTCAGCTTTCGCGTGCCACTGAAGGAAAAACCGTTAAATCACACAAGCCTTCGCTTGCCGACCTTCGTGATTCCGGTTCTATCGAGCAGGACGCAGATATTGTTTTATTCCTGTATCGTGACGCATATTACGACAGCGAGAAAACCGACGACCAGGAACGCAGCGACCCGAATAAGGCTACCTGTATTGTTGCTAAAAACCGTCACGGCTCGGTTGATGACGTTCCGCTTTATTGGGACGGCGCTCATACAAGGTTTACTTCACAGGATGTGTATCATTAATGTTAAATAAGGTTCTAAAAACCCTGAATAAATATAGTATGATACAAAATGGTGACAAAATCTGCGTTGCCCTTTCGGGCGGTGCAGATTCTGTTGCGTTACTGCATTTGTTATATAGGCTTAAGGATGATTTAAATATCGAATTGTCCGCGGTTCATATAAACCACAGTTTGCGCGGCGAGGAATCTGACAGAGATGAAGACTTTGTCACCCGACTGTGTAAAAGAATGGACGTGCCGTTAAAGACCGAAAAAATTGACGTTAAGGCGCTGGCAGATAAAAACAATGAAAGTATAGAGCTTGCAGCGCGCAAGGCAAGATATGAAGTATTTTCAGGACTTGACGGCACAAAGGTTGCAACCGCACACACCGCAACGGATAATGCTGAAACAGTTCTTATTAATCTGACACGCGGCACGTCTTTAAAAGGACTTTGCGGTATTCCTGCGGTGCGTGATAATATTATACGTCCGCTTATTAACTGCACAAGGCAGGAAATTGAAGAGTATTGTGCGGCTGAAAATCTTTCCTTTGTGACCGACAGTTCTAATTTGTCTGACGATTATACACGTAATCAAATCAGGCATAATGTCACACCGCATCTTCGTAATATTAATATGGCGTTTGACCGTACGGTTCGCCGCTCTTGTGAGAATATTGCTTATGATGCCGATTTTCTTTTTGGTTTTTGTGATGAGCTGTACTCAAAACATAGAAAAGATAACAGCCTAATCTTGCCACGGGATATGCACCGCGCACTGACTTCAAGATTAGTGTTCAGGCTTATTTCTGACGTCACAGGTGCAAGTGCTGATTCGCTTCATATAAGTGAAATTTGCGATGCAATCGGCACATGCAAACGCGTTGAACTGTTTTCAGGCTTCAGCGCTGTTGTGAACGGCAACAAAATCTCGGTTTTAAACGATGACGTCTCGGTTTGCAAAGAGTATTCTTTGACGCAAAAAATCATAAGTCGAGAAGAGTTTGACAAAAAATGTAAAATTAACAATTTGTTATTAAAAAGCGCTGTGGATTATGATAAAATATGCGGCGTAGTGTCTATCAGAACGCGTAACCCCGGCGACGGTATTAAGCTTCCCGGCAGAAACGGCACTAAGAATTTGCGCAAATTATATAACGAATTGAAAATACCTGTATCTGACAGGGAAAACAATCCGGTTGCTGCTGATGATAGCGGTGTAATATGGGTGTTTGGCGTTGGTGCATCGGAGCGCGTATCAATTAATAAAAACACAGAAAACGTGTTACTGTTTGAATGTGAAATAAAATAATAAAGCGAATATTTTGGGGGAAGTTAAACTATGCATAAGGATTTGGAAAGCGTTTTACTCAGCACTGAAGAAATTCAAAAAATCATATCGAA
>CALDPI010000012.1 GCA_937912045.1 uncultured Clostridia bacterium | reverse complement strand
CTGGAATTATTCCGAATCGGAGCACGGCGAATATGCCGCAGACGACCTTGTCAAAGTGCGCGGAACGCTTTCCAAATATCAGGGAAACGACCAGCTACGCATTGACAGAATACGGCCTGTTCTGCCGTCTGACAACGTGACGGTTGAGGAGTTTGTGCAGTCTTCACTTTATTCGGGTGAGAGAATGTATGAGGAAATTTTTTCCATCGCAAATTCCTTTAACGATGGGGAGCTGCGCACTATAACGGTGACTCTGCTTGAAGAGTATAAGGAAAAGCTGCTTTTCTGGCCCGCAGCATACAAGCTGCACCACGCAATCCGCGGCGGCCTTTTACTGCACACTCTGTCGATTCTGCGTCTGTGCGAGGGGGTTTGCAAAACCTACCCCATTGTCGACCGCGAGCTGCTTATGGCAGGCGCAATGCTGCACGACATTGCCAAAACCGAAGAATTCAACGTTTCGCATACGGGCGTGGCTTCGGGTTATTCTACTAAGGGAAATCTTATAGGTCACCTGGCAGGCGGCGCAATGCTTATTGACAGGGCGGCACGCGAGTGCGGCGTGAGTGAGGAAACGGCAATGCTGCTTGAGCATATGGTGCTTTCCCACCACGGCGAGCCCGAGTTTGGTGCCTGTATGCGCCCCATGTTTTTAGAGGCGATTTTGCTTTCCCAGCTGGACATGCTTGATGCGACGGTTTATGAGGTTGTTGATGCGACCGCCCCACTCGAAAAGGACGAATTTTCGGGTCGTATGTGGGCGCTTGACAACCGCAAGCTGTATAAACACGACCGCAAGCAAGACGAAAATATTAAACTTTTTTAGAAAGGATGTTTTAAATGAGAATCACAAAGGATATGTTTGTAGGCGAGGTTCTTGATATGGACCAGAGCGCAGGAAAATACTTCTTGGAAATCGGTATGCACTGCCTTGGCTGCCCCTCTGCAAGAGGTGAAACAATCGAGCAGGCCTGTGCCGTTCACGGTAACGACTGTGAAACCCTGCTTGCAAAGCTTAACGCACATTTTGCGGACAAGTAATGACACCTTTAAGAAAAAGGCTTCTGGCCATTGCCAAGCTTGTGCCTGTCGGTAACCGCGTTGCCGACATCGGCACAGACCACGCATATTTACCTGCCTTTCTTATTGAAAACGACATATCCCCTTCTGCCATTGCAGCAGATATAGGAATTGGTCCTCTTGAAAATGCAAGGGATGCA
>CALDPI010000011.1 GCA_937912045.1 uncultured Clostridia bacterium | reverse complement strand
GCGTCGTTTACTATTCTGCATAATTGATTATTTTGCAGCCTTTATTGCAAGAGCTGACTTTTTACGAGCAGCGTTGTTTTTATGAAGGATTCCCTTAGCGCAAGCCTGGTCGATCTTCTTAACAGCTGCCTTTACAAGCTCGTCCTTATTTTCTGCGTTTGTCTCAATTGCAACGTTAGCCTTTTTGATGGCTGTCTTAAGTGCTGAATTTGTAGACTTGTTTCTCTGAGCCTTTGTCTGATTAACGATTACACGTTTCTTAGCTGATTTAATGTTAGGCATAATTACACCTCCTCTTGTCGTTACAGTGATATATATTAACATTAAATTATTTAAATTGCAATGATTTTTTTCACAAAATAAAAAAGCGAAAAAACCTAAAAAAGGGGCAAAATATATGAATAATAAAGCGTATGTGAGGACTGATCTGGCAGTAGAAGTGTATATGGACGTAAGTGAGTCTATCCCGAGTGGCAAGGGATACACCGGCAACGTAACCAGAAATGAGAGTTCGGTCACAACAGTTATAGATATAGAAACCGAAGAAGGAGAGAAAATCTTCGGAAAGCCAAAGGGTAGATATGTAACCGTAGAAGTGCCGCCGATGGGCAAGGATGCCGAGGTGGCAGACGGAAGACTCGACGCGGTTGCAGAGGAACTTGCAAAGCTGATACCGACCGATGGCTCGATTCTCGTGGTTGGTCTCGGGAACAGAGATATAACAGCAGATGCGGTTGGCCCGATTGCACTCACGCAGATTCTCGCGACAAGGCATCTAAATGACCGCTTAAAGGAAGAGGTCGGTCTATCTGGCCTCCGTGATGGGAGTTCTGGGTCAAACGGGTATAGAGGTAAGTGATATAGTGCGCAGCGTTGCAGATTTTACGAAACCTAAAGCTATAATCTCGATTGATGCACTCGCAGCCCGAGAACTCTCAAGGCTTGGCTGCACAATTCAAATCACGGATGCGGGCATCTCTCCCGGTTCTGGAATAGGGAACAGGAGACTTGCACTTAACAAGCAAACCATGGGAGTGCCCGTGATTGCGATAGGTGTTCCTACTGTCATATCAATAGGTGCAGTTGTAGACGAGCTTCCCGAAAACTCAAATTCTTCGAACCTCATAGTTACACCTAAAGACATAGACCTTTTGGTGTCGAGGGCGGCGCGACTTATCGCCCTTGCTATAAACAGGGCACTTTTTCCGTCTCTCAGCAAGGAAGAAATCTTAAGCCTTGTGAGTTGAAGCAGGGAAACTTCGGTATAAACTTTCTTTAAAAATCATATATTTTTCTGGTGATATATGTGACTTTTAAGAAAAGATTCAAAAATACGGCAATCCTCATGATGCCGGTTGTAATATTATCTATGGCTGTTTTCTTCGGTGGGGTATTCGCAAAACACGGAGGCAAAGCAGCACTCGTGCTTGTAGGAACCCAAATGCCGAAGGAATCTGTCAGCGTTTTTATTGATGAGTTGGAAGGCGGAAGTGACGAGGAAATCCAAAGTGTAATTGATGATTTAAATATCCCTGAACACACACCTCCGAGTGCGTCGGTTCTCGCTTCGTCAGGCGTATCAAGCAAT
Organism: uncultured Clostridia bacterium; assembly: GCA_937912045.1. Classification (GTDB taxonomy): domain Bacteria; phylum Bacillota; class Clostridia; order Oscillospirales; family Acutalibacteraceae; genus SIG589. The sequence continues at coordinate 994 of CALDPI010000011.1, read as the reverse complement.
ACCAAGGCATCAAATCAGACACCCGCCGACATTCAAAGTCTTATAGATCTCGCAACTAAAACCCAAGCAAAAGCCGCAAAAAGCGGAAATATACGAGAATACACATATGGTGAATCAAATGCGACGGATGTATATCAAAATGTCGCTGTGCGGAATGTGACAGAGTCACATTCCGTAAATATCGCAGAGTGCCTAAAGGCACCCTGCGTACTCGACACCGCCGACAAGTCCCAGCCGCTCGTGCTTATTTATCATACTCACACGACAGAGTCGTATGAGATGCTCGACCGCGGCTGGTACTCAGACAGCTTCCCGACTCGAAGCTCGTCGGAAACCACCAACATGGTACGCGTCGGCGATGCCATATGCGAACGGCTCACGGCAGCCGGTTACAGTGTCATTCACGACCGCCAAATACATGACACGTCTTACACCGGCTCCTACGCGCGTTCGCGCGAGGCAATAGAGTCCTACAAGGAAAAGTACCCAAGTCTCCAGGTGATAATAGATGTGCACCGTGACGGAATAAAACACTCTGATGGAACCAAGACTAAACCTGTAGCGACGATAAACGGAAAGAAAGCAGCCCAAATTATGATTATCGCGGGCTGTGAAGACGGCAAAATAACAGAGTTCCCCGGTTGGGAGAACAACTTAAACTTTGCTGTCCAACTCCAAAAGCATGCCGAGGATATGTACGCGGGACTTATGCGCCCTATTTATTTCAGCCCGCGTAAATACAACATGGACACATCGCCTTGCGGTGTCCTACTCGAAATGGGCAGCGATGCAAATACGCTGGATGAAGCCGTATATTCCGGAGCACTTATAGGTGATGCCCTCGCTTCGCTACTTAATGCCTACGACTAAACAGAAAAGGAAGTTGAAAATGCAAAAAGCAAGACGTTTTTATGCCGTGATGCTCACGGTGATAATGTGTATTACTTGCCTTGTGAGCGGGACAATAATAGCCGACAAAAACACGAGATACATG
>CALDPI010000010.1 GCA_937912045.1 uncultured Clostridia bacterium | reverse complement strand
TCCAGGTTCAGGTCGCTTACGTTAAAGACGGTGGAGCCGCCACGGATTAAGATATAATCGGAGAACCAGCCGTTTAAATGAACCTCATCATCGGGAAGCAATCCGTATACATCCGCACCGCCCACGTTCTGCTTATTTAAGTCGAACATTGTGATGTCGGGGTTATCCTTGAAAATCATACAGGTAACAACCTTATCACCAATCTTAAGGTCTTTGCCTGCACTATCCTTCTTAACATTCTTACCCATCTTAACAATCTCGCCTGTGCCCTCGTGTCCGAGAACGACAGGGATAAGGCCGAACGGGTCGCGTCTGTATTCGTGTGCGTCGGTACCGCAAACGCCGCAGCCCTCAACCTTTACGAGCATATCGTCATCGCCAAGCTCGGGGATGGGGAATTCTTTAAGCTCAACCTTTTCAATTCCCGTCAGAACAGCGGCCTTACACTTCTGCGGTACAGGACCTGCAGCAGCAGGAGCCGAAGAGGTGTTCATACCCTCCAAAACCTGTCTGACAATCTGCTCGATATTTGCTGAATTAATGTCCATAAATATCTCTGCCTTTCTGCACAACGTCCTTAAAGGTCCATTGTACTAAATATTTCTTTGCCGTATTTTGCAAGCGCGGTGTCCTGCTCTTCGCTTCCGCCGCTTACGCCAAGGCCGCCGATAAGCTTGCCTGCCTTGTTGTAAAGCGGTTCACCGCCACCGAAAATAACAATCTTTCCGTCGTTGGTAAACTGAATGCCGTAAAGTGAGCCGCCGGGCTGTGAGAGCTTTTTAAGCTCACTTGTCGACATCTTAAGCGCAACCACCGTGTATGCCTTGTTAAAGGCAACGTCGTAGCTCGCAATGTAGGAGTCGTCCATACATTCAACAAGCACCGGTCGTGCAGCTTTGTTAGAAACCGCAACAACCGCCTTCACACCAAGCTCCTTTGCCTTTGCCTTAACCTTTTCGCTGAGCTTAAGCGCAACGTCAAGCGTCATATCGGCATCGACAAGCTGGCTCGCAACGGAATTTACAATGGCACTGAGTGTTTTCTCGTCCATTTCAATTACCTCAAGCTTATTTGCCAAGCTGTTCCATAACGCGCTTTGTGATTTCAGCAACGAGGTCGCCGCTTGCGCCGTGGTTACCGCAGCTGCCGTTGCAGTTGCCGCCGCAGCCGTGGCAGCTTGCCTTGCCGTTCTTAGCGTTTGCACAAAGGTCGGCAGGATGCTTACCCTTCATACCAAACTGACGACGGATTTCATAAAGGCGCTGAACCTGTGCTTCGGAAAGCTCCTTCGGGCCGCCAAGCTGCTTGGATATGTAAAGAAGCTTAGCATAGAACTCAACAGACTCCATCTTGTGATAAGCGTTGAGAAGTGAATCAGAATATGCGAGTGCGCCGTGGTTCTCAAGCAGAACAGCATCGAAGTGCTGGAGATACTTGGAAACAGCATCGGGAATTTCCTCTGTGGAGGGTGTGCCGTACTCAGCAATCGGAACGCATCCGAGAGAGATAACAGCCTCAGGCATAATCGGCTGTGTCAGCGGAATGCCTGCAATAGCAAAGCCTGTGGCATAAAGCGGATGAGCGTGAACAACAGAATTAACGTCGGGACGTTCCTTATAGACGCGCATATGCATCTTGATTTCGGAAGAAGGCTTGAAGTTGCCGTTGGCCTGGATAACCTTGCCGTCACGGTCAACCTTGCAGATGTATTCAGGTGTCATAAATCCCTTGGATACGCCTGTCGGTGTGCAGAGGAATTCGTTGTCGTTCAGCTTAACGGAGATGTTACCGTCGTTAGAAGCAACCATTCCCTGATTGTAGATTCTTTTTCCAATGTCGCAAATTTGTTTTTTGATTTCGTACTCACTTGCCATTTTGAAAAACTCCTTTTTATATATTTTTTACATATATTTACATTATAAATATAACATAAACAAAACCTAAAGTCAACAAAAAACAAGCAAAAAATGTCTGTTTTTGTTGTTTTTCATCTTTTTTTGCTTGGTTTTTTAAGAAAATCCAGCAATTCTTGTATTCCGTCACCCGAAACACTGTCAACAATAAAGATTTTTTTGCAGCCCGAGATTTTAAGCCACCGAATTGCGCGGTCGGGCGATACACCGTCGCGCAGGGTAACGATGCCGATAACCTCGCGGTTTACCATACAGGTAATGTTGGGCGGAAAGAGTGAATAGGGCTCATCTGCCGCCTGCAGAAGACCAATAACGTCGGCCTCATATGCGTAAAGTGCAAGCGCGTTGCCAAGGCGCGAGGTTTCAATATACTCGCCCGGCGTGTCAATCAGCCAGTCGCCGTAGCCAACGTATTGTGTTTTTTTATAAGCGATGTCGTCGCCGCGTAGAGCCTGCGTCAGCGTGGTTTTGCCTGCACCGTTGTGGCCGATGAAGCCGTAAATTTCGCCGGGCTGAATGTGGAGGGTCAGATCGTCCACGGCG
>CALDPI010000009.1 GCA_937912045.1 uncultured Clostridia bacterium | reverse complement strand
TTACTCATTGTCTTGCACCTCCTTCTTCAAATTTTGCTACCGCCTTGAAAGCGTTCTTTATAGCACCGTGATATCCATCAGTTGTGTAGGTTGATCCTGCAATGATGATATCCTCATAATTTTCCTGAGTCTTACCTGCGAACTGACCGTAGAATTCTTCGGTTGCGCAAACGTCACCAAATCCCTTGGATTCGCTCTGGTAAACTGTGTAACAGTCGATGATATTACCGTCTGCTGTAACTGCGATACGGATCACAAGATATTCGCCTGATGCACCGTAGTCACTTGAACCCTTCTTACCGAAGCCGGAGCCCTCAACCTCGAGAACGTAAACACCTGCATTTGTCAACAAAAAATTCCAAAGTTTTTCATATTTTCTAAAAATCGACAAAACGCCCTTGAAATGTGCGTTTTTTGCAAAAAAATAACAAAAAATCCAACATTTTTTGATTGACCTGATTGCGCCGACGGTATTAAAATTTGATTAGATGAAAGAGGTGACAGAATGATAAAAAAGCAGTGGTCGGAAATATTTTTAATCATGGGCTTTGTGCTCAGCATAACCTTTATATTCCTCTGCCTTTGGTACATAATAGACTTTTATCAAAGCAGAGATACGCTTGCTGCCCTTAATATGATAAATATGTTTGGTAATCTGTCACAAAAGAGTCTGCTTTTTTGCACCTTTTCTGCGGTGGCAAGCGATATTATAAAAAGAAACACCGAAAGGGCCTAAAGCTCCTTCGGTGTTACAAATATAGTGCTGTTCGTTTTATAAATGACCATTCCGGGCCGCGCCCCTGCAGGCTTTTTGACGTTTTTAACCGCCGTATAATCAACAGGCACCTGTGAAGAGCCACGCGCCTGAGAATGAAACGCCGCAAGCTGTGCCGCCTCAAGCAGAGTGCTGTCGGGCACATCTTGTCCGTTAGTGGTGATTATAACGTGCGAGCCGTGGATGTTTTTGGTGTGCAACCAAATATCGTCCTTTTTCGCGGTGCGCAACGTCAGAGTGTCGTTTTGCGCATTATTGCGTCCCACAAGAATGGTGAAGCCGTCGGAGGATACGTATTCCCGCGGTGGAAGAGATTTGTGTTTTACCGCCTTGCCCTTCTGCTTTTTAAGATATCCCGAGGACACAAGCTCATCGTGTATGTCAAGTATTTCCAATAAGGTCTCGGCGCGTGCAAGCGCGTCGCTGACCGACTGAATATAAGCCTGCTCGCTTTCGCAGTCGGCAATCAGCGTGCCCAGTGTCTGCTCGGCAGAGCAGAGCTTTCTATACTCTTTAAAATATTTTGCAGCATTATTCTGCGGTGACAGCGCAGGGTCAAGAGGGATGCGTATGGTGCACAGATTTTCATCGTAATAGTTTGGTACCTCTGCAAAGGTTGCACCGTTTTGAATCTGACCGATGTTTGCCTTAATCAGTTCACCGTATATGCGGTATTTTTCGCGTTCCTTGCACTTTTCCTTTTCCTTTTTTCTGAGGAAAAGCTTTTTGTCAAGTCGGGCCTTTGTGTTGCTCAAAACGCGCAAAATATCCGCAGCGCTCTTTTTAATTCTGCTTTGCCTGTCACGCTCGGAATAAAAGGCATCAAGCAGCTCACTAAAGCTCCCGAATTCTCTTTTTGTGTAAAGCTTTCCGTATTGTCCAAGTGGCATAAAGGAAAAATCCTTCGGCATTCCGTCGCTGTCAATCAGCATAACGGGGGTGCCTTTTTTTGCATATGTGCAGAAGGTATCAAATGCGCCCCGAAGCCCTGTTTTTTGTTCTTCAGAGAGTTCGCCCACGGTGATTTCATCACCTGCGGTCAAAAAGGCAATTTCCCGCGCAACAAGGGGAGAAATGCCGGCTGCATTTTCTAAAATGGCGCGGCTTAAGGGCAGCTCGCTTTTTCTAAGTATTAAATCGGTAATTTCCGCATCAAACGGACTCATTTTGCAGAGTGCGTCGGGTGGGGAATATAAAGCACCCGGCTGTATGAGGCGCGCAGAGCTCTCAACGTCGGAGCGGCGCACAGCATCGATAATCCGGCCGTCCTCAGATACGAGAATAATGTTGCTCTGGTTGCCGATAAACTCGGCAATGAGACGCATATTTCGTCGTTCTCCCATCTCGTCGGTGGCGATTATGTTAAGGGTCAAAGCGCGTTCAAGACCGTCCTGCGTAACCGATATAAGCTTGCCACCCGTCAGATGCTTTCGCATAAGCATGCAAAACATGGGAGGAACGGCAGGATTTTCAAAATTTTCCTCTGTGAAAGATATGCGCGACGAACCGCTCCGCACGCAAACGAGCAGCTTTTTTACAAAGCCTGCACCGCGCAGAGTTATAACCAGTTCCTCTTTTTGCGGCTGAAAAATTTTATCAATTCTCGAGCCCGAGGCGGTATTCAGTTCTTCACACAGATTAGAAATAAAAATAGCGTCAAAAGGCATAATTTCTACCCAATAAAGTTTTTAATACACTTGGCCGCTAAAGAGAATTCGCAAAAACGCGCGTGCTCCTCTTCTATGTTCGCAAGGCTGTCGGCACAGCCCTTTAGCCTTAAATATTGCTTTTGCAAAAATTTCCTGTCTTGCGGGTTTTCGGGGTTTAGCTTTCCACAGTAGATAAAACGCTCTGTGTCGTCAACCTTTTCGGCGCACGCCACAACCTCCATAACGGTGTAAACCCTGCCGTCCTCAACGGCAAACTCGCGCAAAAGCGTGTATTTTCCGCAAAGAAAACGTCGCAGCTCTTCGGGCGAGTTCATAGGCTGAAGCAGAAAATGCTTTTTGCTGTTTTTCGCCCAGGAGCTCTCTAAAATTCCTGCAATGCATTCGCCACCCAATCCTGCGATT
>CALDPI010000008.1 GCA_937912045.1 uncultured Clostridia bacterium | reverse complement strand
GGGAGGTGCCGGGAATAATTGAAAGAACCTGAAACAAACCAATGATAAGGGCTGTTTTATATGTCATTTCACCTATATCGTTAACAGTTGCCCCACTCTCTTTTCTTTCAATAAGAATAAAGGCAACACCATATACAATAAGAAGAATGCTTACAACAAGAGGTGTTGAAATTGCGTCCATGGCATCATTAAATAAAAGCCCCAACACCGCAGCAGGAACACAGGCTGCTATAACCTTGAACCACATTTGCCAGGTGGATTTTTTTTGTTCTATATCTTTTGATGGTGAAAAGGGATTTAGCTTATTAAAATAGAGTGTTGCAATTGCAAGGATTGCTCCTAGCTGAATAACATAAAGAAAAATTTGTGAAGAGAAAAAGTCTTTTTCACCTATTCCCATAAATTCATTAACCAAAATCATGTGGCCTGTGCTGCTTATGGGAAGCCACTCGGTTATGCCCTCGACAATGCCGAGAAGCACGGATTTTAAAATCTCCAACATTTAATCACCCCAGAAAAATACCTGTATAGAATTCTATACAGGTATTTTAACATATATTCTCAGTTTTGTCTATCTATTGACTTATAGGTTTTAATATATTCATTTGCGGAGCGCGCCCAGCTGTTGTCACATTCCATGGCACGTCTGCGCAAAATCTTAAAGCCTTCACGGTCCATATACGAGCCGACAGCGCGCCAAACCGCGTTTTGCATATCGTCGGCGCTGTAAATTTTGAAGGTGAAGCCGTTGCCCTCGTTATTTCCGCTGTCCTTAATGGTATCGTTAAGGCCGCCTGTTTCACGCACGATGGGTACCGTGCCGTAGCGAAGTGCCACAAGCTGTGAAAGGCCGCAAGGCTCGCTCTTTGACGGCATTAAAAAAAGGTCTGCGCCTGCATAAATCTTGTGCGCAAGCTCGGGTATGAAGCCAAGCTGCAGCGCAACCTTCTCCGGATACTTCTGTGCCATCTCGTAAAAGAAGGTTTCAAACTCCCACTCGCCGCTGCCGAGAATGCAGAACTGAACGTCTGCCTTTAAAAGTTCTTCAAACGTTGCTTTAACAAGGTCAAGCCCCTTGTGGCCGACCAGGCGTGTTACCATTGCAATCAGCGGCACGTCGGCACGCTGCGGCAGACCCACACGCTCTTGCAACTTTTGCTTATTGATGGCCTTTTTATCTATTTCGTCAATGCCGTAATTCTCATACACCAGTGGGTCGGTTTCGGGGTTATAGACGTCGGTATCTATGCCGTTTATTATGCCCGAAAGCTTAAACTCGCGTTCGCGCAGGATGCCGTCAAGTCCGTGGGCATACTCGGGTGTGAGGATTTCCTTTGCGTAGGTTGGGGATACGGTTGTGACGCGGTCGGCACATTCAATGCCGCCCTTTAAAATGTTTGCACAGCCGTCATATTCGACCACGCGGCAATCGTCACCCGAAAGGCCCAAAACGTCCTCAAAGACCTCTGTTCCACACTTGCCCTGATACTGAATGTTGTGAATTGTCAGCACGGTTTTAATATCGGTATAGAACGGGTCGTGAACGTAAAACCTGTCAAGATACACCGGTGTCAGCGCCGTCTGCCAGTCGTTACAATGAATAACGTCGGGTTTAAAGTTTATGTGCGGCAAAATTTCCAGCACGGCACGCGAGAAGAAGGCAAACCTTTCTATATCGTCATAAAAACCGTAGAGCGAATCGCGCTTGAAATAATACTGATTATCCAAAAGATAATAGGTAACGCTGCCAACCTTGGCCTCGAAAACGCCGCAATACTGTCTGCGCCACGCCACAGGAACCGTTATGTGTGTTATAAAATTCATATTTTCGCGCAGCTCATCGGGTATGGTGGAATAGAGTGGCATTACAACCCTTGCCCCCACCATTCTTCTGCGCAATGCCTTTGGAAGTGCGCCTGCAACGTCGGCAAGACCGCCCGACATCGCAAAAGGATACGCTTCACTCGTGGCGTAAAGAACCTTCATTTTTTACCTCCTATACTTTAGAACCCTTTTTAATGAAAATGTAATATGACGGCGCACCGCAAAGCTCGCGGTTGTAGCCGACCTCTGCCGCTTTATCAATGGTGACGTACTTAAGCTCTGCACCTGAGCCGACGCTGCTACCCTGCATTATGATGCAGTTTTCAACGGTGGCACCCTTGCCGATGTGGACACCGCGGAAGAGGATTGAATTTTTAACCGTTCCCTCAATTACACAGCCGTCCGCAATGAGCGAATTGCTGACAGAGGATGCCACACCATAGCGTGTGGGCATTGCGTCCTTGATTTTTGTGTATATCGGACGGTCGGGGTTGAACAGGTCACGTCGCACGTCGCCCGAAAGCAGATTCATATTTGCTTCAACATAGCTCTGTGCGCCGTCCATAACCGCGGCAAAGCCCTCGAACTCATAGCCCTTTATAATAAGCTTATCGACGTTGGGCATTATAACGTCACGCGAGAGCACGCGCTTGTTCTCGGACGAGGCATCGTCAACCAGTGCCAAAAGCAGCGCACGCGAAATGACAAGTATGCCAAGGCTATGGTCACACTCGGGATTTTGGTTTTCATAAAGGCGCACCTTTTTAACGCGGCACTCCTTATCAAACTCAAACGCCATTAAATCATAATGGTTAATGGGCATTTTGCCGTGGCGGTATGCGATTGTAATATCGGCGGCAGACTGTATGTGCTGCTCTATCATTGCAGACAGGTCGATATTGAGTGCCGAATTACTGTTATACAGCACGACGTACTGCTCTGTTGAATGGGACAAAAACGAACGTATTCCGCGCAGAGCGTCGATGTTACCGTCATATACGCGCGAAGCCGAATTGCCGTATGGCGGCAGAAAATAAAGTCCGCCGTTTTTGCGGTCGAGGTCCCACGACTTTGCACTGCCTATGTGGTCCATAAGCGACTGATAGTTTTCCTTTGTGATAACGCCGACCTTTGAAATGCCTGCGTTTACAAGGTTTGAAAGAGCAAAGTCAATAATGCGGTAACGTCCGCCGAAGGGCACGGACGCTATTGAACGGTTTATGGTAAGCTCGGGCAATAAATCCTCGTTTGCGCCTGCAAACACAACGCCCATTACGTTATTTTTTCTCATACCCTTGCCCCCTCCTTTACGTCTTCTGTGAGCATTGCCTTGGCGGTGACGACGGCATTCTTGCCGACTGTGAGTCCGTCGCCGACGAGTGCTATGCCCCATTTGTCAAGGTCTTCTACATCTTCCGGGCTTTCACCGACGGTGGCACCCGCTTTTATCACAGCGTTCTCTGCAACTATGGCATATTTTACCGTTGCGCCCGATTCAACCCTGGCGCCCGGCATTATGAGGGAGTACATAACGTTTGCGCCCTCCTCAATCTGCACACTGTTGAAAAGAATGGAAAAATCGACGTTGCCGCAAATATCACAGCCGTCGGATATGAGCGAGTTTTCAACGTGCGCCGCAGGTGAAATATACTGTGGCGGCAGGCTGCGCGTTTTGGAATATATCTTCCAGTTGGGGTCTGCCAGGTTTAAATCAATATTCGGGTTGAGCAAATCAAGGTTGGCGTCCCACAGAGATTCAACCGTGCCGACGTCCTTCCAATAATCGTCAAAGCGATAAACACACATCTTTTCGCCCTTGCCGAGCATTGCGGGAATAATATCCTTGCCGAAGTCGTTTGAGGAGTCCTTCTTTGCCTCGTCCTCGCACAAAAATGCTTTAAGCTTTTTCCAATCAAAAATATAGATACCCATTGAAGCCAGCGTGCTCTTGGGATTTTTAGGCTTTTCCTCAAACTCGTATATCGTGCCGTCGGGATTGGCATTCATAATTCCGAAACGGCTTGCCTCCTCAAGTGAGACGTTGAGCACGGCGATTGTGCCTGCGGCGCCCGTTTCCTTGTGCTGAGCAAGCATTTTAGAATAGTCCATTTTATAAATATGGTCGCCCGAAAGCACAAGCACGTATTGTGGGTCGTATCTTTCAATAAATGGTATATTCTGATATATTGCGTTGGCTGTGCCCTTGTACCAATCGCTTCCGGTGCTCTTCTGATAGGGGGGTAAAACGTGGACGCCGCCACCCTGACGGTCAAGGTCCCACGTTTTGCCGCTGCCTATGTAATCATTAAGCTCAAGCGGCTGATACTGCGTGAGAACTCCCACGGTATCAAAGCCGGAATTGACACAATTAGAAAGTGTAAAGTCGATAATACGATATTTTCCTCCAAACGGAACTGCGGGTTTTGCATTTTTTTCTGTCAGCGCGTAGAGTCTGCTTCCTTGTCCACCTGCCAAAAGCATGGCGACACATTCTTTCTTTCTGAACATAATTTCCTCCGTTGTTTATTTATTTCGTAATTTATCTACTCTTTTTCGTTGGCTCGTTTCGCTTCTTTTTTCGTTGCAAAACAAGCATACCGAGGGGGGGAACGCGAAGTTTTACCGAGTCCTCGGAATAATTCCACGGTTTTCCTGTACTCGGAATCTCACCGAGATTGATCACCCCACTACCGCCAAATTCTTCGCGGTCGGAATTGAAAATTTCCTCATATACCCCTGCCGAGGGAACACCGAGAAGGAAGTCTTCCCTTGCCACGGG
>CALDPI010000007.1 GCA_937912045.1 uncultured Clostridia bacterium | reverse complement strand
AGCATGACCGCATACGGTGCATTCGCACGCGTAATCCCCGGCATCGACGGCCTTATCCACATTTCACAGATTGCTAATAAGCACGTTGCAAAGCCGCAGGACGAGCTCACCGTTGGTCAAGAGGTTGAGGCAAAGATTATAAGCATCGACACCGAGAAAAAGCGTGTCAGCCTTTCAATCCGTGCACTCCTCCCCGAAGAGCCCGTAGCAGAAGAGGTACCCGCCGCTGAGGAAGCAGCAGAAGTTGCTGAGGCTTCCGCTGAGGAAACTCCCGCAGACGAAACTGCAGAATAATAAAAATAAAAAACACCTGACCATCGGTCAGGTGTTTTTTATATTCATTTACGGTGTTACCGATTCGGTAGGCTCGGCACTTACAAACCTTACCTCGCAGTCGAGGAAGCTTTGGCACCTTGTCAATCCGTCGGAAATCAGCGCCGCAGTTCGCTTGTAGGAAGCCTTTGCATTGTTGGCTGTCGCCTCGGTTAAGCCCAGAGCCAAAACGGCGTCTGCGTCATTCTCAAGCGGATACATCTTATATTTGCTGACCCCACCCGACGGGAATTTGTTAACCCAGGTCGGCACAATGTCAACAGAGGAGAGCACAACCTTACCGTCACTGTATTTATCAAAGGTGTAGTAGAAAAGCATTCCGTCCTCGGTGTGACCTGTTTTACAGGAGGTCATAATCTCCTTGCGCTGATTGGAAATCGCGTTTCCGAGGGAATATACGCAAACGGTGCTGTGTGTACCGTCGGTCGACGTCAAAAGCTCAATGGGCTGCACAACGTGCGGATGTCCGCCCACGATAATGTCAACTCCGAGGTCGCAAAGCTTTTGCGCAATGGTCTTTTGCCAGTTGTTCGGTTTGGTTTGATATTCCTCGCCCCAGTGCATATAAAACACAACGCAGTCGGCATTTTGTGCGCGCATACCGACAATCATATCGGCGGCCTCGGTGTAAAATTCTTCAATGCGGTTGTAAGAGAAGGAGCTGAGCAGGTCGTTTGCCTCTGCGGCCATAATATTTCCGTTAATGGACTTTCTTCCGGGCGTGTTGCAGGTGTTTTCATAGGTGAAGCACGCCATGCCAATATTAATACCATTAACGTTTTTAACGGTGTAATGCGGGTCCTCAGCCGCCTCGCGCGTGCCAAGATAGTCAACACCCTTTTCTTTAAGTATGCTGACGGTGCGCTTAAGACCGAAAAGACGCGTGTCATAGCTGTGGTTGTTGGCGGTGAGCAGCATATTGATTCCTGCGGCCTTAACACCGTCAATGAGTGAGTCGGGGGTATTAAAGGTTGGATATCCCGAAAACGCGCCCGATTCTGTTCCGCCCAGTGTTACCTCAAGGTTGGCAACGGCGAGGTCGGCCTTTTTGAAATGCGCCGAAACGGGTGTGAATATTTCGGAAAAATCATAACTGCCGTCGGTCTTCTTTGCGCCCTTTAAAATCGGCGAGTGTATAAGCAGGTCGCCCGTGTTTACAACGGTGGCAGAGGAAACCTTGTAAGGAACCTCAGGCTCACTCGATACGTTTGACGTTTGCGAGCTTGTGTCCTCACCCTTTGGTGTCAGGTCAAAAAGCTTGTCCGCACCAAAAACGACAAGTATAACGGCGAGCACAACCGCCAAAACGGCACAGATTGCAACCGATAAACGCTTGTAATAACTTTTTTTGATTCTGCGTTTTTGATATTTTCCTGCCATATTAAAACTCCTTTACATAAATTGACAAAGAATAATAGGAATGAACACTGCGGGAATATAGTTTGCAACCTTGATGTTGCAGATTTTAAGCATATTAAGACTCAGTGCAATAATGAGAAGTGAACCAACACAGGTCATTTCATTGATAATGGTGGCTGTGAGATATGGGGCAACAAATGCTGCCAAAAGGGTTATGCCGCCCTGATATAAGAGAATAGGTATCGACGAAAAAATCACGCCAATGCCGAAATTTGCTGTGAATACGATGGCGGTGATTCCGTCAATCAGCGACTTGGTGTAAAGTGTGCTGTTATCGCCCAAAAGTCCGCTGTCCAGCGAGCCGACAATGGCCATTGCCCCAACCCCGAAAAGCAGTGTCGCCGAAACAAAGCCCTTGGCAAACCGCACGTCCTTTCCGCCACTTGAAAGCCTGTCCTCAATGCCTTTTGCAAATTTGTTTATGAATCCGTCAATATCAATCAGCTCACCGATAACGGCGCCAACCGCAATCGAAATAATGGCAATCAGCGTGTTTTCACCCTTGAGAGCACCGCTTATGCCAACCAGCATAACACAAAGCGCCATACCGTTTAAAAGTGCGCGCTCAAACCTTTCGGGAAGTCCGCGTTTTAAGACGAGCCCCGCCGCACTTCCTATTATAATGCTGAAAAAATTAACTATAGCGCCCAAAAAATCATCTCCAAACCGAATATAATAATAACACACATAATAAATAATTTCAATAAAATGTGCTTTACTTTTGCTCGTTACAGTGTTAAAATGTAAAAGTAAAATAAATTCACGAAGGTGTAAAGCTATGGAACAGTTGAAAAACGCATATACAGATGAATTTTTTAAGGCGGTACTCACCCTCGAAAACGTGGACGAATGCTACAAATTTTTTGAGGATGTATGCACGGTTAAGGAGCTGCAGTCTATCGCACAGCGCTTTACCGTCGCAAAAATGCTGACCGAGAAAAAGGTGTATAGCGAAATCGTGGATGAGGTCGGCGCAAGCACCGCAACCATCAGCCGCGTAAACCGCTCGCTTTCATACGGCTCTAACGGATACGAGCTTGTGTTTAAACGCATGGGCAAGTAGTATGAGCGGATACGGTGATTTTTCGGGCGTTTACGACATTTTAACAGAGGACGTAGATTATAAAGGCCGCAGAGAATATCTCTTTGGCCTTTTTAAACGTTTTGACCGCATACCAACGCTTATGCTCGATTTGGCGTGCGGCACCGGCTCCTTTTCCAACGAGTTTGCCGAAAAGGGAATAGATGTAATCGGTGTTGACGCGTCAGAGGATATGCTTTCGGTCGCTCGCGAAAAAAGTGAGCAAAGGGGCAACGATATACTCTATCTCTGTCAGCCGGCAGAGGAGCTTGAGCTTTATGGCACGGTCGACGGTGCCATTTGCTGCCTCGACAGCATAAATCATATAACTAACAAGGAAGACCTTTTAAAAGCTTTTGAAAGGGTTTCGCTCTTTTTAGAACCGCAAAGGCTTTTTATATTCGACGTTAATACCGTCTATAAGCACGAAAACATCCTCGGAAACGAAACCTTTGTAATAGAGGACAGCGGTGTCTTCTGCACCTGGCAGAACACTTATTTTGAGGATGAAAAAATCACCGAAATCAATCTCGATTTCTTTATAGAGGAAGATGGACTTTATAAAAGGTACAGCGAGGATTTTTGTGAACGCGCATACACAGCGGAGGAGCTTGAGGATATGCTCTCAAGAGCAGGCCTTGTGATTGAGGCAGTGCTTGATGATATGACAGACGCGCCCCCAAGGCCCGATAGCGAAAGATTAATTTATGTGACCAGAAAGGTGTAAAAATGGGAAAAATAGTACGTGCCATAACCTCAGACGGTGCCGTGGCGATAATCGGAATAGATTCAACAGATATTGTAAACGAGGCGGCAAAGCTGCATAAAACCTCGGCCGTTGTTTCGGCCGCACTCGGCAGAATGCTCACCGCAACGTCAATGATGGGTGATATGCTTAAGGGCAAGGACCACACAATAACTCTAAAGCTCGCAGGCGATGGCCCTACGGGCTCAATAGTCACCGCCGCCGATTCAAGCGGCAACGTTCGCGGCTACGTTATGAATCCCGTGGTGGAAATTCCGAAAAAAAGCAACGGCAAGCTCGACGTTTCGGGCGCCGTTGGAACAAACGGCAGCCTGTACGTCGTAAAGGATATCGGCCTTAAGGAACCGTATAGCGGCTCCGTGCCGATTGTTTCGGGCGAAATCGCAGAGGACATAACCGCATACTATGCCGTGAGTGAGCAAATCCCGACAGCCTGTGCGCTCGGCGTGCTGGTTAACCCGGATTTAAGCATAAAGGCCGCCGGAGGATATATTATCCAGCTGCTACCAATGGCAGATAATAAAACCATAGACAAAATTGAAGAAACAATAAAGAATATCCGTCCTGTAACCCAAATGCTTGCAGACGGTATGTCGATAGAGGAAATAATCAAAACCGCTCTCGACGGATTTGAGGTAGAGGTACTTGATACAACGGCTCCTGCATATAAATGTAACTGTGGGCGCGAGCGCGTAAAAAAGATGCTGAGCGCCATAGGCAAGGACGAACTGAGGTCAATGGCAGAGGAGCTGCCCGTGGTCGAGGTTAACTGTCATTTTTGCAATAAAAAGTACGAATTCACACCCGAAGAAATAAAGAGTTTGATAAAATAAAAAAAGTTTAAAAAAATTAAAAATAAATGTTGACAAACACGGCGTGATATGGTAATATATTGCTTGTCGCCGGTAAGTTACGGTAGCAACAAGACACGGCGTTCAAGGCATGTGGGAGCATAGCTCAGCTGGGAGAGCATCTGCCTTACAAGCAGAGGGTCACAGGT
>CALDPI010000006.1 GCA_937912045.1 uncultured Clostridia bacterium | reverse complement strand
ACGGCTTTTTTGCTTTATAGGATTCGGTGTCAAAAGGTGCTTTCATTATTTAAGAATGACAAATTGAAAAGCAGTTTTTGACACCCGAATCTTTATAGGAAAGTTTGTTTACGGAATAAATAGTCCTTCTTCTTTTAGAAGATGTATAAATTGTGACAGATTCATACTGCCAAGGTCACCCTCGTCTCTCTTGCGGACGGCAACACTGCCGTTTTCCGCTTCTTTTTCACCAACCACAAGGATATACGGGACACGGTCTTCTCTGGCTTCCCGGATTTTATAGCCGATTTTTTCGTTGCGGTCGTCAAGCTCCACGCGCATACCTGCCTTTTCGAGCTCTTCTTTTACATTCATAAGATACTCTTTATGGCGGTCGGCTATCGGCAGAAGCTTAACCTGAACGGGCGCCAGCCAGGTTGGGAACGCGCCTGCATACTTTTCGATAAGCAGTGCAAGGGTGCGCTCATAACAACCGATTGACGTGCGGTGAATAATGTAAGGATGCTTCTTTTCACCGTCGGGAGCAACGTATTCCATACCGAATTTTTCTGCTAAGAACTGGTCAATCTGAATGGTGATAAGGGTGTCCTCCTTGCCGTGAACATTCTTAATCTGAATGTCAAGCTTGGGTCCGTAGAACGCGGCCTCACCAATTCCGACCTTATAAGGAATTTCGAGATGGTCGAGGATTTTCTTCATTGTATCCTGTGCTTCGTTCCAGTCGTCCTCTGTGCCGATATACTTTTCGCGGTCCTGTGGGTCCCACTGGGAGAAGCGATAAGAAACGTCTTCATAAAGGCCGAGGGTTTTGAGCATATAAATTGCAAGCTCAAGACAGCCCTTAAACTCGTCCTCTAACTGCTCGGGTGTGCACATCAGGTGGCCCTCTGAAATGGTGAACTGACGTACGCGGATGAGTCCGTGCATTTCGCCGCTCGCTTCGTTGCGGAAGAGGGTCGAGGTTTCGTTATAGCGCAGGGGCAAATCCCTGTATGAACGCGGACGGTTCAGGTACGCTTGGTACTGGAACGGACAGGTCATTGGACGGAGGGCAAAGCACTCCTTGCTTTCGTCCTCGGGGTCGCCGAGCACAAACATTCCGTCAAGATAGTGGTCCCAGTGACCCGAAATTTTATAAAGGTCGCTCTTGGCCATAAAGGGTGTCTTTGTGAGAAGCCAGCCGCGGCGCTGCTCCTCATCCTCGACAAAGCGCTGCAAAAGCTGAATGATTCTTGCGCCCTTGGGGAGCATTATGGGAAGTCCCTGACCGATTACGTCGCTTGTGGTGAAAAGCTCCAGCTCGCGTCCTAATTTATTGTGGTCACGCTTTTTGGCCTCCTCCAGCTGTGCGAGATGCTCTTCAAGCTGGGAAGCCTTGGGGAAGGCTGTGCCGTAAACGCGCTGCAGCATCTTGCGGTTTGAGTCGCCGCGCCAATATGCACCCGTGCAGGAGGTCAGCTTTACCGCCTTTACAAAGCCTGTGGACAGCAGGTGCGGACCTGCGCACAAATCGACAAAATCGCCCTGCTTATAAAAAGAAATAGTGAGGAAGTAAAGAGTGCCGGAGTAAAGAAAATGATAGCAGAACTGGTGGAAGAAAGGAAATGTCCATGCTGTAAGGGTAAGCGATTAAATGA
>CALDPI010000005.1 GCA_937912045.1 uncultured Clostridia bacterium | reverse complement strand
GTAATCAAACCTCTTTTTTGTGGCGTTTTCATTTCCGTTACACTCCACAAATGCGACCAAAGAGCCGGTCTTTTCAAAATCGAGCCCCAAAATTTTTGCAATGTTTTGAGATACGGCATCCGCCCCGGGAATGCAGAGATTGGTTTTTGTGCCTTCGATGTTAATGAGTGCCTCTGCGTAGCTATCACAGCCTGCAAAGCCGCAGGCACCGCAGTTAACACCGGGAAGACATTTTCTGATTTTATCGGCTCGCTCATCGCGCTTGACAGAGAAAAATTTCGACGCAAACGCTAAAAGAAATCCGCAAAGCAGACCGATTCCTGCAACGACCGCAACCGATATTAAAAATTCTTGCATATAATCACCCTAACATATTTTCAATAACGCCTGAAAACCCTAAAAAAGCCAAAGCGACAAAGCCCGCCGCGATTAAGGTTATCGGCAAGCCTTTAAAGCTTTTGGGAATGTTCTCACCCTCGAGCCGCGTTCTGACCCCGGCAAACAAAACCATTGCAAGCAAAAAGCCGAGTCCGCATCCGAGCGAGCTAACCAGTGCTTCTATAAAAGTATATTCATCCTTTATATTGTTTATCGTAACACCAAGCACGGCACAGTTCGTTGTTATGAGCGGAAGGTAAACTCCAAGCGCGGTGTGAAGTGTCGGGATGTGCTTTTTTAGTACAATCTCTACGAACTGCACAAGTGTTGCAATAACAAGAATAAATACGATTGTTTGTAAAAATCCGAGGTCAAGCGTGTTTAATATATAATACTGAATCGGCCAGGTCACAGCGGTTGCAACCAGCATAACAAAGGTGACCGCAAACCCCATTCCCGTGGCCTCCTTAAGTTTTTTGGAAACGCCCAAAAAAGGGCAGACACCCAAAAATTTACTCAGCACGTAGTTGTTTATAAATACGCTTGTCAGTATTATTGATAACAGGTTTTTAAACACTAATCTTTCTTCCTTTCATCACCGCTTTTGCAAATAGCTGCAGAGGGGCAGTGCTTGCAATCGAAAGTTTCCCGTTGGGATTTGTGCCTTGTCAAAAAGCTGACAGCGGCAATCAGACAGCCGAAAACAAAAAATCCACCCGAAGCCTGTGTGAAAAACGGAACGGTGTATTTGCTTATGACAGGTATGGAAATCCCAAACCAGCTACCGTTACCCAAAATTTCACGCACCGTCGCCATGAGTGTAAGGGCCAGCGTAAACCCAAGCCCCATTGAAATACCGTCAATAGCCGAATCTAAGACGCTGTTTTCTCTTGCAAACATTTCGGCCCTGCCCAAAATAATGCAGTTTACAACAATAAGCGCAAGATACGTACCGAGGGCGTCAAACAGCGAGGGTAAATACGCCTCCATAAGCATCTGCACCACCGTAACGAAACCGGCAATTACAACAATGTAGGAGGGGATACGTACCGTGTCGGGAATTATTTTTCTGAGCGAGGAAATTACAATGTTTGAACAAAATAGCACAGCCGTCGCCGCAAGTCCCATTCCCAAAGCGCGCGACATAAAATCTGTAACCGCAAGAGTAGGACAGCAGCCCAAAACCAGCACGAAGACAGGGTTCTCACGCAATATTCCGTTTAATACAATGTTTTTTCTGCTACTCATTGTCATCCTCCAAAAGTTCCAAGGCCTTGAAAGCATCGCCTATTGCTCCAATGAATGCTTTTGAAGAATAGGTTACTCCCGAGACCGTTTCAATACCTGTCAAATCCTTGCCTTTTCCAATAAAGCTTTTTGGAAAGTCTTTACCAAAGTCCTTGGATTCGGTATAAACAGTAATCTCAACCCCTTTAATAATGCCGTCTCTTCCGACACCAACCGATATTTGCATGTTTTCCTTGCTGTACTGTGAAGCGGTTGAAAGTGTAACGGCATATCCTGTGCCGTTTCTGTCCTTGTATATTCCGCTGACCGTCTCCGGCGTTCCCTCCAACGTATCAACCTTATCAAATCCGTCAGAATCAGGCAGAACGTTTTTAAGCGATGCCGTTTCTGCCTGCAGCTTTGAGTCGAGTATTATTGGCTCTGTAACGACGTTTACAGCCGTTAATACGAGGGCCACAAAAAAACAAACCGAAAACAGAACAACTACACTTTTAATATGCGATTTTTTCATTTTCTGCCGCCTCCAACGCCTAACGGTTTTACCAGAGTGATTTTTTCAATATAAGGTGTCAAAATATTCATAAACA
The DNA here is from genome assembly GCA_937912045.1 of uncultured Clostridia bacterium. Classification (GTDB taxonomy): domain Bacteria; phylum Bacillota; class Clostridia; order Oscillospirales; family Acutalibacteraceae; genus SIG589. The sequence continues at coordinate 586 of CALDPI010000005.1, read as the reverse complement.
GTATTGCAAATGAAACACCCTCAGGGTATGTTCCGAAACGACGAATTATCATCGTAATGACACCGCACCCAATTCCGAAAATTACCTTGCCCGATTTCTTTGTGGGCGAGCTTGCATAATCTGTTGCCATAAAAATTGCACCCAAAAGCAGTCCACCTGTCAAAATTTCATAAAGCGGCGGACGGCCAAACAGAAAGGAAAAGACAAATACCGTTCCGATAAAGGAAAGCGGTGTATGAACTGTGATGACCCCTTTTGCAATCAGGTATATAAACCCTGCAATTAATGCGAGTGCGCTTGTCTCTCCAAGGCAGCCTCCGCGTTCACCCAAAAGCAGCATAAAAACGCTTGGCAGTTTGTGATATACGCCACCCTTTATGAGTGCAAGCGGTGTGGCACCTGCCACGGTATCAGCAGGGAAGACGTATGCCGTCATAGTGCCGCCGAAGGATAAAAGCATCACAATTCTCGCCGTTATTGCGGGATTTGCAAAATTTTGTCCCACCCCACCAAAGAGCATTTTTACAAAAACCGTTGCAAAAACTGCGCCAAATGCAATTTGCCACAGCGGCAAATTAGCAGGGAC
>CALDPI010000004.1 GCA_937912045.1 uncultured Clostridia bacterium | reverse complement strand
TTTCTTTACAAATGTATAAAATACTGATATAATGAATATGTAAAATTTGCATAGGGAGTATATTATGAGTGAGTTGAAATATGATGTTGCAAAATTTGTTGATGAGGAATTTGAATTATCAGTAAATGTTAGTCCTAAGGAAGAAACAGTATGGTTATCTCTTGATGAAATGTCAGCATTATTCGAAAGAGACAGATCAGTAATAGGTAAACATATTAGAAAAATTTATCAAGAGGGAGAATTGGATGAAAATAGAACTAGGGCAAAAAATGCCCGACATCTCACTCACGAGTGATATTATCGTTGGCTTTCCCGGCGAAACGTATGAGGATTTCAAGGCCACGCTGGATATGATAAAAAAGGTGCGCTTCACGTCACTTTTCACCTTTATCTATTCGCGGCGTGACGGCACCCCTGCCGCCATTATGGAGGACCCCGTATCGCGTGAAGAAAAGGGCAGATGGTTTTCCTCCTTGCTTTCGGTGCAGGAGAAAATCAGCAAGGAAAACTATAAAGCGATGGTTGGCAAAACCTACCGTGTCCTATGCGACGGCGAGGGCAGGACAGACGGCTTTATGGCCGGCAGAACCGACGGCAACACCGTTATAGAGTTCCCCGGCGGACACGAGCTTTACGGGAAACATCTTAACGTAAAGGTAACCGAGTTAACAAATGTGCTTAAGGGCACAATCATATAAAAGGAGAAATAGAAAATGGACGTAATTGAAATTGCAAGACAGTTAGGAAAGGCTTTGCAGGCAGACGAAAGATATGCCGCATACAACGCCGCAAAAAAGGTAAACGACGCTGACGAAAAGCTTCAGCAGCAGATAGGTGAATTCAATCTTATCCGTATGTCGCTCGAGCGCGAGCTCTCTTCAGAAGAACGTAATGACGAGCGCGTTCGCGAGTATAACGAAAAGCTCCGCACTACCTACGGCGAGATTATGAGCACCGAAAGTATGGTAAAGTTTAACGAGGCAAAGGGCGCACTTGATGAGCTTGTAAATTCTGTAAACACCATAATTACAATGTCGGTAAACGGTGAAGACCCCGACACAATCGACCCCAACGCCGCCTGCAGCGGCAACTGTGCATCCTGCGGCGGATGCCACTAAACCTCGATTTATTTAAAGGGAAGTGAACAACTTGGCAGAGCTATCACCCATGATGCGACAGTATCTTGACATCAAGGAAAAAAATAAAGACTGCATTCTCTTCTTCCGCCTGGGCGATTTTTATGAGATGTTCTTTGACGATGCACGACTTGTGTCGGAGGAGCTCGATATCGTCCTGACAGGACGCGATTGCGGTCTTGAGGAGCGCGCCCCTATGTGCGGCGTGCCCTATCACAGCTGTGAGGGCTATATTGCCCGCCTTGTTGAAAAGGGATATAAGGTTGCCATCTGCGAACAGATGGAGGACCCGTCTAAAACCAAGGGCATAGTAAAGCGTGACGTTGTTCGTATAATAACACCCGGCACCGTAACCGAAGACAGTATGTTGGAAGAGGGTAAGAACAACTTCTTATGTGCCGTCTGCTTTGGGGACAGCTCTGTAGGAATCTGCTTTGCCGACGTCTCAACAGGACAGATGAACGTCACCAAAATTTCAGGCAGCAACATAGAGCAGCGCGTCTGTGATGAAATCGGACGCTTTTCCCCAAGTGAAATTTTGCTAAAGGACGACCTCAAAAAGCACAAGGTGCTTGCAGCATACCTTGAAAACCAAATCAAGTGTATGGTAAACGTTATGGAGCAGTCGGATTTTGATGCGCAGACCTCGGCATCGCTCATTTGTGAGCATTTTAAGACCGGCAACGTATCAGAGCTCGGGCTCCAAATAGACAGCACAGCAGTATCGGCTGTCGGTGCAACCCTGCGCTATCTTTACAGAACGCGTCTTTCAATGGTGTCGGCTATCAGCAAAATCAACTGTTACAGCGAAACCCAGTATATGAAGCTGGATATCTCTGCCATCCGCAATTTAGAGCTTTTTGAAACAATGCGCGGCAGAAGCCGCCGCGGCTCGCTGCTCGGTGTGCTGGATAAAACCAAAACGCCTATGGGCAAGCGCCTTATGCGCGGCTGGATGGAACAGCCGCTTAAAAACGTGGCCGAAATCACGCTGCGTCTTAACGCCGTTAACGAGCTTGTCTGTGACCCGCTCTTGCTTGGCGAAACAACCGAGTATTTAATGGGAATAAAGGACCTTGAAAGGCTCATAACCCGCGTGGTTTACGCCACTACCAACGGCCGCGACCTGTTGTCCATTGCCGACACGGCAGAGCGCTTTCCATACATAAAATCGGTGCTTTCGGGCGCGCACAGCCGCCTGCTTAAAGAAATTTGTGAAAATATCGACACCCTTGAGGATATAAAAAATCTCATAAATGATGCCATAAATCCCGAAGCCCCTGCCATCGTGCGAGAGGGCGGCATAATAAAGGACGGCTATAACGCAGAAGTGGACGAGCTTCGCACAATCATACAAAACGGCTCGGCATACATACTCTCAATCGAAAACCGTGAGCGCGAGCGCACAGGCATTAAAAACCTCCGCGTCCGTTATAACAAGGTTTTCGGATATTACATTGAGGTTTCAAATTCCTATCTCGACCGCGTGCCTGAGGATTACGTCCGCAAGCAGACGCTAACGGGCGGCGAGAGATTTATAACCGATGAGCTCAAAACGCTCGAGGCTAAAATTCTCGGCGCGAAGGAACGCATAAAAGAGGTAGAGTATCAGATATTCGAATCGGTCAGAACGGCTGTCGCAGGCGAGCTTTTGCGCGTGCAGACAACCGCCTCTGCCATTGCAATGCTCGATGTGCTTTGCTCC
>CALDPI010000003.1 GCA_937912045.1 uncultured Clostridia bacterium | reverse complement strand
GTCGCTTGACGTGATAATAGAGCGTGCGCTTTTTATAAAAAAGCACGTCGTCGAAGAGGACGAGTATGAGGGCGGCCTTCGCAAAATTTTAAACTTCGGTCACACGCTGGCACACGCCATTGAAAGCGCCGAGGGAATGGAGCACTACTACCACGGTGAATGTGTTTCCCTCGGAATGCTGCCTATGTGCAGTGAAAGTGTCCGTGAGCGACTTATCCCGGTGCTTAGGCGACTGTCGCTCCCCACCGATATCGAATCCGATACCGAAACGCTCATATCGGCCTCTGCGCACGATAAAAAGCTCTCGGGTGACAGCATTACGGTTGTGTATGTAAAAACCGCAGGCTCGTATGAGCTTAAAAAGATGTCCTTTGCGGACTACAGCGATATGATAAGGCAGGTGCTTTAGATGAAAAATACCTTTGGAAATAACCTCTGTGTTACCCTCTTTGGTGAAAGCCACGGAAAAGCCATTGGTGTAGTGCTTGACGGTGTTGCCCCCGGCATCCCCGTTGATTATGAGCGCATAGATGCACTTTTATCTCTTCGTCGTCCAAGCGGTGAAATCGGCACCGCCAGAAGAGAAAAGGACGAATACATAATAGAAAGCGGCGTTTTTGAGGGCAAAACCACAGGCACCCCCATTTGCATACTCATTCCCAACGCCGACACAAAAAGCAAGGATTACGGCGAAATGCAATATAACGTCCGCCCGTCTCACGCAGATTTTGCGGCAGATGAGAAATACCACGGCGCAGAGGATTATCGCGGCGGTGGCCACCAAAGCGGCAGACTCACAGCTGCGCTTGTTGCCGCGGCAGGCATTTTAATTCCTGCGCTTGAAAGAAAGGGCATATACATAGGCACCCATATCTCGCGCCTTTCGGGTGTAGAGGACAGGTCTTGGGGCGATATGCTTTCGGATATCAAGGCGCTTGGAAACAAATATTTTGCTGTGCTGGACGATGAAAAAGAGGCACAAATGACCGAAAAAATCCTCGCTGCCAAGGCAGAGGGTGACAGCGTCGGCGGAGTGCTTTCCACCGCAGTTATAGGCCTGCCGAGGGGTCTGGGTGAGCCCTGGTTTGACACACTCGAGGGTGTGCTTGCCCACGCGCTTTTCTCTGTTCCTGCCATTAAGGGTGTGGAGTTCGGCAAAGGCTTTGCCCTCGCCGATATGAAGGGCAGCGAGGCGAACGACCCGTTTTATGCCGAAAACGGAAAAATCTATACCGCCACAAATAACAGCGGCGGCATTAACGGCGGCATAACAAACGGAATGCCCGTAACCTTTAACTGTGCCGTCCGCCCAACCCCCACAATAAGTAAGGAGCAGCAGACGGTCAACATCAAAACACGTGAAAACGTAACGCTGGCCGCAAAGGGCAGACACGACCCGTGCATTGTCCACCGCGCCCGCATAGTGATAGATGCCGTAACCGCAATAACCCTTTGTGACGTGCTTGCAGGACGCTTCGGCACAGATTGGCTGGCGATGTGATGGAGTACGGTTGTATTGGTGAAAAGCTGACCCACAGCTTTTCAAAGGAAATTCATGCACAGCTTTTTGATTATGACTATGTTTTAAAGGAAATCCCGCGTGAGCGCATCGACGAATTTATGCGCGCGCGTGATTTTCGTGCGATAAACGTTACCATACCCTACAAAGAGACGGTCATACCGTATCTCGATGAGGTGAGTGAGGTGGCGCAAAAAATCGGCGCGGTCAATACGGTTGTAAACCGCGACGGCAGGCTTTACGGATATAATACCGACTATATGGGAATGAAAGCAATGCTACTGCGTGAGGGGATAGACCTCAAAGCAAAAAAAGTGCTCATTCTCGGCAGCGGCGGCACTTCAAAAACCGCGCTCGCACTCGCAAGGGACAGCGGCGCTTCTTCGGTGCTCCGCGTTTCGCGCACAGCGTCCTCTGACTGCGTAAGCTATGAGGACGTCTTACAAAACCACAAGGATGCAGAGGTCATTATAAACACAACCCCCTGCGGAATGTACCCGAATATCGACGGCAGTGCTATAAGTCTTGAGGGCTTTTCGCGCCTTTGCGGCGTGGCAGATGCCGTTTACAATCCGCTTCGTTCGCGCCTTGTGTGTGATGCGCGCTCACGCGGCATTAAGGCCACAGGCGGTCTTTATATGCTCGTGGCACAGGCGGCCTTTGCGGCAGAAAAATTTGTCGGGGCTGTGGTGCAAGAGGAAAAAATTGAGAGCATATATAAAAATATGCTGCTAAAAAAAGAAAACCTCGTGCTTATCGGAATGCCGGGCTGCGGAAAGTCAACCCTTGGAAAAATGGTGGCAGAAAAGCTTTCAATGGATTTTCTCGACACCGACGATTTGATTGTAAGGAGGGCAGGCAAGCCCATAACCGAAATTTTCAGCGAAAGCGGAGAAAAAGCTTTTCGTGATATGGAAAGCGCCGTTATAAAAGAGGTTGCAGCCCGTCAAAACACGGTAATTGCAACGGGCGGCGGTGCCGTTTTAAGACCGCAAAACGTAGAGCTTTTAAGGCAAAACGGCAGGATTTTTTTCATAGACCGTCCGCTTGAATTTTTGGTGACAACCAAAAGCCGTCCACTCTCGAGCGACCGCGAAGCGCTTAAAAAACGTTTTACAGAGCGGTACGATATTTATAAAGCGTCGGCCGACGTTCGCTTTGTTCCCAAAAAGGACAAGGAAGAAAACGCAGATAAAATTGTAAAGGAATTCGAAAATGAAGTTTTTGGTAATTAACGGACCGAATATCAATATGCTCGGCATAAGGGAGCCCGACATTTACGGCAAGGCAACCTATAAGGATTTGTGCGATATGCTTGAAAGCCACGCAAAAAAAATCGGCGCAACGGTTGAGCTTTATCAGTCAAATCACGAGGGCGACATTGTCGATAAAATACAGGCCGCATACGGCTGTGTGGACGGCATTGTCATAAATCCTGCCGCCTACACCCACACCAGCGTTGCCCTTTTGGACGCACTGAAATCTGTGGGAATTCCTGCGGTTGAGGTTCACATTTCCGACGTGTCCAAGCGTGAGGATTTCAGACAGATAAGCTACGTCCGCGCATACTGCGAAAAGACAATAGCGGGCCACGGCTTTGAGGGATATATAGAGGCAATGGATTACCTTGCAAATATGGAGGGCAAGCAGTAAATGACCGTCACAGTTAAAAAGGGAAAGGCCGTTGGCACCGTGGCGGCACCGCCGTCAAAATCGGTGGCACACCGCCTGCTTATATGCTCGGCTCTGTCGGGTGGCAGCACCGTAAAAAACGTTGCCTTTTCCAAGGACATAGAGGCAACGCTTTCCTGTCTTTGCTCCCTGGGGGCTTCTGTAGAGGTCACCGGCAGCACGGTGAAGCTTTGCGGCCTTGACCCTAAATGTGCTAAACCGTCGGAACCGCTTTTTTGCAACGAAAGCGGCAGTACCCTTCGGTTTATGCTTCCGCTTTGTCTGCTGTCGGAGGGGGAAATCACCCTTAAAGGCACAGAAAAGCTTTTGTCCCGTCCGCTTGGAATATATGAGGATATTTGTAAAGCAAGGGGCTTTTCTTATCGCAAAACGGCCGATTCCGTAACGGTTGGCGGCACCCTTTCAAGTGGCGAATACATAGTCCGCGGCGACGTTTCAAGCCAGTTTATAACGGGGCTTATGTTCGCCCTGCCGCTATTAGAGGGCGACAGCAAAATTATTATAAGCGGCAGGTTCGAGAGCGAATCCTACGTTGATATAACGCTTTATGTGCTTTCTTTGTTTGGCGTGAACATTGTGAAAAACGGGAACGTTTTTTACATAAAGGGTGGTCAGGAATACAAAAGCCGCGAGCTCACGGTCGAGGGGGACTGCAGCAACGCCGCATTTTTGGACGCGTTTTCTCTACTTGGCGGAGAGGTTACGCTCACGGGGGTATCCCCTGATACACTTCAGGGCGACCGCGTGTATAAAGAGATGTTTGCCGCACTCAAAAACGGACAGCGCGAGTTTGATCTGTCCGATTGTCCCGATTTAGCCCCTGTGATGTTCGCGCTTTCGGCACATCTGGGTGGCGCACATTTTGTGGGCACAGAGCGTCTTAAAATAAAGGAATCGGACCGCGGCGCCGCAATGGCAGAGGAGCTTGCAAAGTTTGGCGCCACGCTTACAATCGGAGAAAACGAAATCAGCGTGAGCGGTAACGCGCTCCACGCACCAAACGCACGCCTTTGCGGTCATAACGACCACCGAATTGTAATGGCACTCACACTCCTTTGCAGTGTCTTCGGCGGCGAAATTACGGGTGCAGAGGCGGTGAGCAAAAGTTTCCCCGATTTCTTTTCTAAAATAAAATCTCTCGGAATAGGAATAGAGCAAAATGATACTGAGTAAGGATAAGAAAATTTTAATAGTCGGCTTGGGACTTTTGGGCGGCTGTTATGCAATGGCGCTCAAAAAGCAGGGCTACTGTGTTTCGGCAATAACCCGCTCCCAAAAAAGCATAGACTATGCGTTGGCAAACGGCATAATTGACAAGGGCAGGGCCGAAATCTGCGAGGAGTATATAAACGAGGCGGATATAATCGTCTTTGCACTTTATCCCAACGTTTTCAAAAAATGGATAGAGGAAAACGGCGCCCTTATAAAGAAGGGCACCGTCATCACCGACGTAACGGGTGTTAAGGAATGCCTCGTGTACGACATACAGAATATGCTTCCAAAGGGCGTCGAATTCATATCGGCGCACCCAATGGCAGGCCGCGAGGTGTACGGTGTTGAAAACAGCGACGACAAAATTTTCAAAAACGCCAACTACATCGTCGTCCCAACGGAGAAGAATACCCAAAACGGAATAGAACTGTGTCAGGCACTTGGTGAAACGCTGGGGTTTGCAAAAATCTCTGTGCTCTCTCCGCGCGAGCACGACAGAATGATAGCCTTTTTGTCACAGCTCACGCACTGCATCGCCGTTTCGCTTATGTGCGCTAACGATAACGAGGACCTTGTGCGCTACACGGGTGACTCCTTCCGCGACCTTACGAGAATTGCAAACATAAACGACGAAATGTGGAGCGAGCTTTTCTTGCTCAATAAGGATGCCCTCCTTATCGAGATGGATGCATACCGCGAAACCTTTGATAAGCTTTACGACTGTATAAAACACGGCAACAGGGAAGAGATGCGTGATATGATGCGCCTCTCGTCTGAGCGCCGCCGCAAATTTGACAAAAAGAATTAGGTGTTGTTATGAATTTAGAGTTTTACAGAAAATTACCCGTGCCTAAGCAGGTTAAAAGCCATTATCCTATAACGGCAGAAATGGAAAAAATTAAAACCGCGCGTGATGAAGAGATTAAAAAAATCTTCGCGGGCGAGTCTGATAAGTTTTTACTCATTATAGGTCCCTGCTCGGCAGACCACGCCGACTCGGTGCTGGATTATATCGGTCGTTTACGTCGCGTGCAGGAGCAGGTCAGCGACAAAATTTTGATTATTCCGCGAATCTATACAAACAAGCCGCGTACCACGGGCGAGGGCTATAAGGGAATGCTTCACCAGCCCAACCCCGACGAAAAGCCTGATATGCTGGTCGGAATTTTGGCCATAAGAGATTTGCACCTGTCTGCCTTGCGTGACTATGGCTTCACCTGCGCGGATGAGATGCTCTATCCCGATAACCACCGTTACCTGTCAGACCTTTTGGCATACGTTGCCGTTGGCGCGCGCTCGGTCGAAAATCAACAGCACCGCCTCACCGCAAGCGGACTTGCCATTCCCGTCGGAATGAAGAATCCCACAGGCGGCGACCTTTCGATAATGATGAACGCGGTAAAGGCCGCGCAGGGCAGCCACACCTTTATATATCGTGGCTGGGAGGTTAAGAGTGCAGGCAACCCGTATGCCCACACCATAATGCGTGGCTACGTGGATTATGCAGGCAAGAGCCTTTCAAACTATCATTATGAGGACCTGTTAAAGCTTTGCGACCTTTATGCAGCTTCAGGTCTTGCCAACCCGTCGACAATAGTGGACACCAACCACGCAAACTCGGGCAAGAAGTATTTAGAGCAGATAAGAATCGCAAAGGACGTTGTCCACAGCAGAAACTGCAGCAGCGATATTAAGCATCTCGTAAAGGGACTTATGATAGAAAGCTATATAGAGGACGGCGCACAGGGTGTGGGCGAGCACGTTTACGGCAAATCCATAACCGACCCCTGTCTTGGTTGGGAGAAGACCGAAAAGCTAATCTTGGACCTCGCCGACCAACTGAAATAAGCAAAAAGGACTTGGAAACCCAAGTCCTTTTTCTCATTTTTCTTTCATTTGATACTGCTTTGGCGAGAGGCCAAATCTCTTTTTAAAGGCGCTGCTGAAATACGATGCCGAGGAATATCCCACCGACTCACCGACCTCGCTCGCAGACAGCCGCTCCTCACATAAAAGCTCTGCCGCGTGCTCAAGACGGATGTTGTTGCGGTATTCAAGCGGTGTCGTGCCGACAACCTGTAGGAAGGTGCGCAAAAAGTGATACTTGCTCATATTGCACATATCGGCAAAATCCGAAAGAGTGAGGTTTTCATTATAATACCTGTTCATATGCTGCACCGCGCGTGCAACGCGGTCAAAATTCTGACTGTTGCCATCTGTTTTTTTAAGGGCGCCGCGCTCAAACTCTGCAAGCAGCTGCAAAAGCTTGCAGACACAAAGCCTTTCATAAAGCGGTTGCTTCTTTAGCATTTCGTCTATAATGTCTTCAAAAAAGTCGCAAACCTGCCGACGAAAAGGCAGATTGTAAACCTTGGCGGTTTTAAGCGTGCTGTCGCTTGGCAGGGCGTCACATCTGAAATGTATGTAGTAAAATTCCGCCGTCTTAGAGCCGAGGTATTTGTGGTGCTGTGCCTCACCCGGAGCAAAAAGCACAAAGCCGCCGGCGCGGCAAACCTTTTCTTTGGGGAGGAAAAAGGTTTCCTCCTCCTTGGCAACGTAAAAAAGCAGCCAGTCGTCGCGCCCATCAGGGCGGTAAATCTCGCGCCCGTTTTTTGCAAAGATGTGACCCGCACTCACCACAGTAATGCCAAAAGTGTTTTCGCGTTGTTCCGCATATGCATTAAAAATCATACCATCACCGCAATATTTTTAAAGTTTTTCTCAATATATCCTATTGTATTACGGTAATTATAGCATTAAAATTAAAATATGTCCAGAGTTTAAGAAAGGTGTGTTTAAAATGCCAATAAGAGAAGAATCGTTCAGAATCGGTTGCGGAAGATACCTGCAGGAGCCAAATGCCCTTGCACGCTGCGGCGACGAGGTTTTAAGACTCGGCACAGCGCCGCTTATCGTCGGCGGGCCGACCGCACTGTCGATTACGCGTGAAAAAATTGTAAAAAGCATTTCTGCCCGTACCGAAAAGTATGATATAATTGTGCACAGCGGCACCTGCAATGAGGAGGATGCCAAGGCATACGCAGAGATAGCCCATAAAAAAGGACTCGATGTAATCGTCGGTGTCGGCGGTGGCGTACTCATGGATTTTGCAAAGCTTGTGGGCTATTTTGCAAAGCTCCCCGTTTTGAATATTCCCACCTCGTCTGCCACCTGTGCGGCATACACACCGCTTTCGGTGCGTTATACAAAGGAAGGACGAACGGTCGGCAGCCTGCATTACGGATATGAGGTGGACGGCGTGCTGGTCGATACCGACGTGATTGCGGCACAGCCTGTAAGACTTTTGCTTGCCGGCGTGTTTGATGCTCTTGCAAAATTTGTCGAAATCAAACAGCGCTTTTCAGAGGACGCAGTGGAATATCCGCTCGGACTGGATTGGGCATACATCCTTTCTAAGAAATCCTTTTCAGAGCTCGTGTCCAAGACCGAGCCCTGCATTGCCGATATGGAAACCGGCGCCGTTACCGACGTTATAGAAAAAACGGCCTTTACCACCGTCGGTGTTACGGGTGTTATAAGCGGCATTGCACGCGGTTCAAACCAGTGCGCCCTCGCACATAAATTTTATGAGGGCACACGCGCAATGTTCTTTGAAGAGAGCAGACAGTACCTCCACGGAGAGATTGTCGGTGTGGGGCTTCTGCTTCAGAATTTTTTCAACGGTGAAGTGGAAAACAACGAATTTCTGCTCTCACTTATGAAAAAGTACAAAATGCCTGCAAGTCTTAAGGATATAGGCGTTGCCGCAACGCGTGATACGCAGGAAATGTATTTTGAAAAGCTGAAATCGGGCAGCGCGATAGATGAAAATAATGAAGAAGAGCTTAAAAAACTTCGCGCAGGACTTGAATATTTGTGGAGGCTTTAAAAATGGAAAACACGATTAAAAGCATAAAGGAAAACAAAATAATTGTAATTGTGCGCGGTGTCGCACACGAAAAGCTTATCCCCTTTGCAGAGGCGGTTTATAACGGCGGAATTCGCCTGCTTGAGTGCACATATGATGCTAAAGGCATCGTATCGGACGAGGAGACGGCCGATAATATTAAAATGCTTGCAGAGCATTTTGCAGGCAGAATGCTTATAGGCGCAGGCACCGTCCTGACCGAAAAGCAGGTAATGCTCACAAAGGCCGCAGGCGGCAAATTCATCATCTCGCCCGATGCCAACACAGAGGTTATAAAGAAAACAAAGGCAGAGGGGCTTGTTTCAATACCCGGCGCATTCACCCCAACAGAAGCTGCCGCAGCACACAACGCAGGCGCCGATTTTGTAAAGCTTTTTCCCATCGGCCGACTTGGCGCAAAGTATCTAAAGGATATAAAGGCACCGCTCTCACACATACGTTTTCTTGCGGTTGGCGGCGTTGGTGCGCAGAATATGGCAGAATATTATGAAGCAGGGGCAGAGGGCTTTGGCATCGGCTCCGACATTGTAAATAAAGCAAACATAGCCGAAAACAACTTTGCTGCAATAGAGCAGTCGGCTAAAAAATACGTCGAAACTCTGGCAGAAATAGAGGGAAGATAATGTTACAGTGTGAAAAGCTTTTAAACGAAATTGATGCGCTGAATGAGGAGTTTAAAAACCGCTGGATTGAGGTTGGCAACATAGAAAGCCCAACCGATTTCAAAGCGGGTGTTGACGCGGTTGGAAAATACTTTTTGGACTACGCAACAAAAATGAGCTGGAAGACCGAGGTGCTGCCGCAGCAGGTGGCTGGCAACTGCGTTTGCATAACAATGAACGAAAACGCGAAAAAATCACCCATAACCCTTTCAGGCCATATAGATACAGTTCACCCCATCGGCTCGTTCGGAAGCCCGGCTGTTCGCACAGAAGACGATATTATATACGGTCCCGGCGTTATGGATTGCAAGGGCGGCACCGTTGCTGCGCTCATGGCTATGACGGCGCTCAAAAACTGTGGCTTTTGTGACCGCCCCGTCCGTCTTTTACTCCAAACGGATGAGGAGTGTAACAGCATCCAAAGCAACAAGGCAACCATAAACTATATCTGCGAAAAGGCAAAGGACTCTGTTGCGTTTTTAAACTGTGAAAGCACGCGCGGCGATACCGCTGTGCTGTGGAGAAAGGGCGTATGCCGATACCGATTGGAAATTACGGGCAAGAGCATACACGCTTCACGCAGTGCAGAGGGCGGCGCAAGTGCCGTGCTTGAGGCCGCGCATAAGATAATCGAGCTGGAAAAAATGAAAGACAAGGACGGCATTATCTGCGTTTGCGGAATTATAAACGGCGGTCAAAATGAAAACACAGTGCCCGACCGCTGTGTTTTCAGCGCGGAAACACGCTTCTGCAACAAAAGCGAAATGAAAGAAGCCGAAAAACGCGTGATGGAGATTGCGAATAAAAGCTTTGTGGAGGGCACGTCCTGTAAAATCAGTGTTACGGTATCCCGTCCTGCAATGGAAAAGGCGGAGCGTAATTTCGCTCTTTTGGATACGCTCAACGGAATATATAAGACCTGCGGCCTGCCCACACTCACAGCACGCGGAAGCCTTGGCGGCTCGGACGCGGCAGAGGTGACCGTCGCTGGAATACCCTGCGTCGACTCCATCGGCGTAGCGGGTGATAAAATTCACACCCCTGACGAGTACGGACGGCTTTCGTCCCTTGCAGAAGCGGCAAAGCGCATAGCCACCGCCTGTGCATATATATAGAAAAAAGACCTTATCGTTTGATAAGGTCTTTTATATTATGAAAAATTCTTTTATAGAGCTTATGTACCGTTCAGGCTCCACAAGATAGCACAGTCCGTGCGCCGCGTCCTTCATGGTGATGAGTTGCTTTTTAGATGCGCAAGCGTCAAAGTTTGCCTTGCTCATATCCGCAGGCACAAAGTTATCGGCTTCGCCGTGAAAGAATATAACGGGAACGGTGCTGTTTTTAAGCGCCTCGCAGGCGGGGGTCTCCTCCAAATCAAAGTGACCGAAAATTCCGGCGCCGAGCTTTACAAACGGGTAGGCGAGCTTTGGCGGAAGTCCCATTTTATTAATAACGTGGCAGATTATTTCCTTGGCTGACGAAAAGCCGCAGTCTGCCAAAACACCAATAACGTTGGGCGGTAACGGCTTGCCTGCCGCCATCAGCACGGTTGAAGCCCCCATGGAAATGCCTGCGAGAATTATTTTCACATCGGAGCCAAAGTGCGCTATCATAAAATCAATCCAGGCAAGGCAGTCGCGGTGCTCGTTTACACCAAAGGTGATGACATTGCCACCGCTTTTTCCGCTCGCTCGTTGCGACACGATAAGCGCATTGCGACCAAGCGCCCTACAGCGCTGCATTCCGCCGCACAAATCGCGCTCTGCGGTGCCGCGATAGCCGTGAAACATAAGCTCGGTAGGTGCACCGGGCTCATATTCGTAATACTTTCCGTAAAGCGTGAGCCCGTCGAAAGAGGTTATGGAAAACTCTTCATAAGGCGTGTTTTTTGTTTCGAGTGCAAGCCGCGTCATCACGTCTTTGTAGGGGTCATAGTCCTTGCCTTTAGGCAGGTCAAGCCCGTTTTCCGTTTCTTGCTTCCTCGGCGGCACGTAAAACGCCATGCGAAAGCAAACGTATGATATAATTAAAACCGCTGCCAGAATAAAAGCGGCAACAGCTAAAACCCAGAAAACAGCACCCATTATCTTCACCTCTTTAGATGGTATTATATCACGCGATATAAATTTATACAAGAAAAACCGCAGATGTTACTCTGCGGTTTTCGTTTTACATATTCTCAAATTCTCTAATAAGCTTTCGGCAGTTAAGCACCTTTTCAAGACACATTTGCGGTGTGAATACGTAGTGGTTCGACGCCTCGTAGCCTATTTGTGCGTTGCAAAGAGAAATTTCATACATGCTGCGAACCAATTCTTCTTCTTCTTTGAGAATTTTAATCATTTCGCCGTATTTGTTTTCCTCCTGCAGCTGTACGTAGCAGGCCTGATTGTAGCAGGAACGGAAAATGTCATAGCAGACCTCTGCCACGTCATAAAGCTCGCTGCCGCGAAGAACCGACATAGCGTCAATACCCTTTTTCCACTTGTCAGAGAGCAGCTTTAGCTGATTTGTGAAATCTTCACGTGAATAGGGGCCGCGCCACTTGTCAAGGTCGTCATAAGGATAACCCGTCATTGTGGCGGTGTGACCCGTTTTTTCCTTATACATAAGGTTGACGGCGCCCGTAAAGTGTTGCGCGAAGTATATAACATCGATGTTGAAGGGATACTCGCGGAAGGCCTCACTCAAAAGTGCGGTGGCTTTTTTAACTGTGTCCGCCTTATCGCCATAGAGCACCGAAATCATATCGGTCTGTTCTGCATCATCAAAGAAATACTGCGATGCAATCTTGATGTTCGGGGCAGGGGCGCCGCCCAGCGTCCAGCTGAGCATAAGGTTGTTAACACCTGCCGAGGCGAGTCGCTCTACGTGGCCGCGCACCAAATCAAAAACGGGTATATACGGCACAGGAGAGCATTCCCAGGTGTTGTTAATCTGAACCTTCGCCATAACATCGTGACCGGTATCACGCGATTTTTTCCAAAAAGTTTTCGCCGCATCGCTTGGTGCAGGAAGAGACATGGTGTAATCACGCACAACGTCGGTAACACCGGCTATTTTAAAGGGCATTTCTTCTTCGCTCTTAACCATAAGGGTAATATCTTTGGATATAAGTCCCAGACACTCGTCTTCGCAGTATCCTCCCATACCGGGCCACGACCACGACCAAGCAATAACGTGAATATTTTTATTAACGCTTTTTGCCGCAGAAGCAATAATATTGTTAACCTCTGAGAAAATCTGTGCGGGGGTGCGTTCTTTACAGCGTGGGCAGTTTATGGTCCTGCCAAGCCAGTTTTGTGAATAGCAGTTTGTAAGGTTTTCGGATGCGGTTATAGTGAAGAAGCCGCCAAGTCCCGTTGCCGCCTTACAAAGCGATGAAACTGCATCATAGAGGTATTTTTGCACCCCGGGTGTTGATGTACACATACAGGCGGCGGTTTTTTTGGTTTCACCCTGAAGCTCGGGATAATCCTTGAAAAATTCAATCGGCATACTGCGCGGCTCGTTAAGGTAAAGATAAATCTTAATGCCGTAGTCAGCCGCCATATCAATAATCTTTCGCAAATTCTCCTGACGCTTTTCATAGCCCTTTGAAATTTCGGGTGCAAACGGGAATTCTATGAGTTTATAAAGCACACCCTGCATCCAAACGGCGTTAACACCAAGACGCGCATATTCCAAGAACATCTCTTTAGAGAAGGATGCCTCGGGCTCTGCATCAAACACACTGCCGTACAGTCCGTGATAGGAGTAAATCATTCGCGTTTCAAAGCGCGGTGTGCGTTTGTGCTCTCCCACCTTAAGTGCGGGTGCAGACGCGGCACTCATCATATCGCAAAGGAACATAAGTCCGCGAAGCAGACCTACCGCCGCACCGGCATAAATTTCTATACCATTTTCGGTTATTACAATTCTGTGGGCTTCTTCGTTTTCAGAGAATTCTTCTGCCTTGAGGGTGATAAACTTTTTATCACCGCAGAGGGTAATTCCCCAATCGGACTCCACCTCGGATTTGAAGAGGTCTGCAAAACGCAAAGCGCGTTCAAATCCGCTTTCGTCCTTTATGCCCCAATCTTTTGACAGGAAAACACCTGTAACGTCGGGGTTTAGTTTAATTTTCTTTCTCTCGCCACCAAAGAAATCAAAAGCCGGTGCCGTTTTATCGCGCCAAACTTCCTTTACAGTTTCCTTGATTTTGGCTGTTTCCTTAATCTGTTCTTCTGTCAGTTCCTCATATTTGACGGGCGGACAGTCAAACTTGAAATATCCCAGTTTGATTGAAAGAAAATCATCTTCTTTAAGAACATAAGCCAAGTGTTCCTCGTCCCAGTCAAGAAGTTCAAGAATCTGGCTGTAGGGAAGAATGTGCCAGTTTTGTTTTATTATCGTGATGTAACCGCGCGTCATCCACTGTGATAAATCGCTCTGAGCGGGTAGTCCCATATCGGATGCAATTTTGCTGACCGTTTCAACATCAATCTTCAATACCTTGGCAATACGCGCTTTATCGACCGTTTCCCAGTTTCTGAAAACGAACGCCTGCATTCGCGTTGGAAAATGCAAAAGTTCCAAACTTGTGCCCTCTCTAACCTCGGGCAGAATATATGTTTTTGCCATAAAAACACCTTCTATTCTTTGTAAAAGACCTCTTCCAAATCATCGTAATAATGTCCTTTATCGTGATGAAGGAAACAGGGCTTTGAAAAGGTCCACCATTTTTGCATAACTGCGCTTTCGTCCATAGTTTTCATATCGGCTTCATAGTCTTCACCTGTGTATTCATAATAGGTAAAAACCTCGGTCCCGCGGACCGAAATGGAATAATGATGAATATGACATTTATCAAGTAATTCCATAAGTTCGGGCCACGGGTTTCTATGCAGCTTTATGTAATCGTCAACCTTTTCGGGTTTCAAATCGGAGTGTAGTGTAAATCTAATCATAATTATTTAGCACAGTATCCGGTTACATAGTAACCGAGGTTGTGTCTGCGGTCAAGTCTTCCAAAGCTGGCGCAAACGGGGATGTCAGCGATAAGCTCCAAGGAATACTGACCAAACGGAATCTGATACTGCTCTTCGCAGAAGGGCAGGTCTGTGCGGAAGCAAACAACACGCTCTGCAGGAATGGTAAGGTGTAGTCCCTTAACGGGTGCTTTATCCTCAAAATAGAGGTTAACGAGTATGTGTGCGTCCTGCTCTGAACGGTTGGTAATCATAAGTGCCTCGTGACCGGGCAGGGTCATATCGTCGCCGTTGCCGGGAAGGTCACCGTCAACGAACATATAATGCTTATATCCAATTTCACTCATAACAGTTCTCCTTAAAGGTCTTTCATAAAGTATTCATAAAGCTTCGGTGAGAGCGGGTCGCAGCCTGTCTCGGTGATTACGAAGCCTGTTTCAATGCGTCCGCCGTGAAGCTCGGGGTGACCGAAGAAGCTGACGTCAACGTTTACGAGCATTCCGGGTGCCAGTTCAAAGTCGCCGTTAGGTCCGAAGAAAGGAGCCTCTGCCTCCATAAGTCCCATGGAGTGAGCAAACGGGCAAACAATGTACTCGGCAAGACCGTGCTTTTCATAATAAAGGCGTCCGGGAACGTCGATTTCTCTGCCTGTCATACCGGGCTTTAACATATCGTGTGTTAAGCGGAAGGTCTCACGCATATGGTTGAGCAGGTCTTTCTGGCGCTGTGTGAACTTGCCGTTAACGGGAACGGTGTCACCAAAGGTTCCTGCATAGCCGTTGATTCGGGGTGCAATACCGAGCATAACAAGCTCGCCGTCCTCCATAACCTTGTTGGTTGCGGTGGGAACAACGGCCTTTGCTCTTGCGCCGGAGCCGACGATGCAGGAGTATGCAAAGCTGTGAGCGCCGTTGGCGCGGCAGATGGATTCGCCTGCTGCGGCAACTTCAAATTCATAAGCGCCGGGCTTGATGGCGGCCAGCATCTTATCGCCGGGCCGGAACATCCGATTGGCGGCAATGACCTGCTGGCCCAGCGCGTTGAAGTTCCTGTTGGTCAGTATGATAC
>CALDPI010000002.1 GCA_937912045.1 uncultured Clostridia bacterium | reverse complement strand
ACATTTGCGAAACGAGTTCAGAAGAATGATTCATCCGCGCTCTGTTAATGTTGTCAAGTTTGAAGAAAAAAAGGTTGATTCTGCAACAATCAGTGGTGTCAGCATATATCTGTTTATCTATATTCTCGCACTTTTTAGTATATTACTTTTGCTTTGCCTTGAAGATTTCAGCTTCACCACAAACTTTAGTGCCGCGGTTTCCTGCTTTAATAACGTAGGCCCCGGATTGGATGCAGTTGGACCTATGTCGAGCTATGCTGACTATTCGGCTTTTTCTAAGATTATTCTTTCCTTTGCAATGCTTTTAGGAAGACTTGAAATATTCCCGCTGCTCATTGCATTCTCCCCTGCTACCTGGTCTAAGAAATAAAAAAGCGTGCTGACGGACGCTTTTTTTGATACGTATGTACCTATATCTGTCAGCAAACCTTTGAGCTCGTTATAGGGCATTGAATAGCGCTGACTTAAATACCTAAGACTCGCAGCGAGCTCACCGTCTGGTCCACCGTATTGTGTTATAATCAGTTTTGCAAGCTTAGGGTTGCAGTTCTTGATGTTTACGGGGTACTGCAATTTTTTCTCATATTGCCACATTATTTACACATCTCCTTATTACTTTCCCAGGGCCACGGGCCGTTAACCCATTCCCAATCGGTGTTATCAAAGGTATCGCTCGCTACTATCGGACCGTATTTTTTCTGGTATTCATTAAGCAAAAGCGCATACTTCTGGCTGTTTACCTTAAACATTTTTAATGCTTCGGTATTATTAGGATGTGTGTCTAAGAAGAGGTTTAGCTCTACCATTGCAAAGCGCAGGCTTGATAAGCGCCTTAGCATCATTTGTTTTTCATTGTTCATCCTACATTCACCGAGCCCTTTCTGCAGCCGATAAAAGGTTTATTGAGCTCGGGGAAAATTGTTCCCTCGCAAAGTCCGTTTTCGGCGTCATAGGTGTTGCCGAGCTGCTGAATCGGAACGTAAGCCATTGCCAACACCATATCATCGCAATCGTTTTTATTTACTACTGCGTTCTTTCTTGAAGCGACATTACAAAATGTCGGGTGAGAAAAATCAAAAAAATCATCCATTATTTTTTTCCTCCTGTTCATTGATTTCTCAATTACATTCTATGACGGCAGAAAAAAAGTGTTAATAAATATCCCCCCGTATAACGGGGGGTATTTCATTTTCGGGCATAGCCCTAACCAATACTGGCGGCGCACAAGTACGCTTTTTCGTTGGCCTGCCAGCCACGCAATAATTACTTACTACCCATAAATGGGTCCCGCGGGTCTATTATGCTTAATTGGTCACTTTCTTTGTCGTGTTTTAATTGATTTGCTATATATTCCTTTATTGTTTTAGTGTTCTTACCCGCGGTATCTACGTAGTATCCCTTGCACCAAAACTCGCGATTTCGATATGCAAATTTCATATTACCCCACTTTTGAAATATTAAAAGAGCACTCTTTCCCTTTAAATATCCCATAAAACCTGAAACGCTCATTTTGGGCGGGATACTGACCAGTATATGTATATGGTCTGGGCACACCTCCCCCTCTATTATTTGCACTCCTTTCCATTCGCATAATTTTCTCAAAATTTCTCTTATTTCTAACCTTTTATCTTCGTAGAAAACCTTTCGTCTGTACTTCGGCGCAAAAACTATATGGTACTTGCAATTCCACTTTGTGTGTGCTAAACTATCTGTACTGATTTCTTCTTTTTTCATTTATAAATCCTCCGTTTGTGTTTCGCTTTGACTGGCAGGTCTTTGCTATTTTAACACAAACGGAGGTTTTTGTTCATCGGTTAACCTATTTTGAACCACGCGACTATCGCGTGGTTTTCGTTATACAAAAAAAGAGCTGTTTTAAAAACAGCTCTTTATGTATTTTATTAACTTTTTTAACTAAACTATATTTGGTGATTTTATGAGTTTTATCCCCTGCATTAAGGAATGTAATTATCAAAAGGAAGGTTATTGCACGTTGAAGGGTGCAGCAAAAATAACCTGCCTTGACAACACGTGTCCCTATCTTGTAAAGCCGTCATCTGATGAGGTCAATCGCCTGACTGACGTAGCTGACAGGAATTAATTCTATATCCTTATTATATCCCTTAAGCTGTTTAAGACACGCTTTGGGAAGAATGCACTTTTTAAAGCCAAGACGCGCCGCCTCGTTAACGCGGAGCAAAGCACGCGGTACGTTTCTGATTTCGCCCGAAAGTCCAACCTCACCAAAAATTACAGTATCTGCATCAATCGGTACTTCACGCAGTGCAGAAACCAAAGACATAACAATGGGTAAATCGGCAGCCGGCTCGTCAAGACGCATACCGCCTGCGATATTAAGATAGGCATCCTGATTTGAAAAATAAAGGCCGTTTCGTTTTTCAAGCACCGCTAAAAGCAGGTTATAACGGTTATAATCAAAGCCAGTGCACATTCTTCTGGGGTTTCCAAAGCCTGTGGTGGTAACAAGTGCTTGCACCTCGGCAAGAATCGGTCTCGTTCCCTCAATGACGCAGGCAATTCCTGCACCCGGTACGTCAATACTTCTGCCTGAAAGAAGCATCATTGAAGGATTGTCCACCTCAGCAAGACCGTTATCGCGCATTTCGAAAACGCCGATTTCGTTGGTTGAGCCGTAACGGTTTTTAATGGCACGCAAAATTCGGTATGACTGATTTCGCTCTCCTTCAAAATAAAGCACGGTATCAACAATATGCTCCAAAACCTTTGGTCCTGCAATATCACCGCCCTTGTTGACGTGACCAACAATAATAATCGGTATATCAAGGCTTTTGCCTGTTCTCAGCAGCATACTCGTACTCTCGCGAACCTGAACAATGCTACCTGTCGAAGAAGTTAATTCTTCAATATTCATCGTTTGAATTGAGTCAATCATCACAAGGTCAGGCTTTTCGGTCGCTATATATTCACAGACAGCCTGGGTGTCGGTTATTGTGAGTATTTTCAGGTTTTGATTACTGATACCAAGTCTTTTGGCACGCAGTTTAATCTGAACGGCAGATTCTTCACCGGAAACGTATAATATGTTGAGTGAGGAATCGATATTACCGCAAATTTGCAGTAATATTGTGGATTTACCAATGCCCGGGTCACCGCTTAAAAGCACAAGGGAACCTTTGACAAGCCCTCCGCCAAGTACACGGTCAAGCTCAGCGAGACCCGTGCCCGAGCGGAGATAGTCGACTGCTTCAATAGCAGTATCTGCGCCCTTTACAGGGATTTTCTTAGCTACGGCACCTGTTGCGATGATAACTTCATCCGCACCAAGTGACTCGATATCTTTTACTTCTGTATTTAATTTTAACGAAGCATTAGGTTCATCCATGACCCACTTTTCAAAAAAAGCTTTTGCTTGTTCGACATCAAAGGCTGTCCCTCCGACAGCTTCATAAAACTCCATGAATAAGCCTTGAGTCAAAATAAAGCCAGTACGACTTTCACAAATGTCAATAAAATTGAGCAGTTAAGGCACAAAAAGCATATAAA
>CALDPI010000001.1 GCA_937912045.1 uncultured Clostridia bacterium | reverse complement strand
AAAGTTGAGATAAAAATAGACATTGAGAAAATTATATATGCAATTGCATTTTTGCTGTTAATCATACTCTGAAATGACAATAAAAAAGAACCCGGCACAATGCCGGGTTCTTTTTTATGTCAGCACATAAAATGTACCGCCTTTAGAGCCATATTCCTTCATCAACACTCCGCTTTCACACAGAGTCTCGATGATCTTCTTGAATGGACCCCGAAGGAGCATGTGAACCTTGCGGTTCCGTCTCTTCGTGTCGATAACTTCAGCGAAAGCCTTCTTCAGAAAATCAGCAAGGTACGCAAAAGCGGACTTACCTTTGCGCCCGAAGCAGGCACACAGCGTCTTCGCGACGTCATTAACAAAAACATTACAGAGGAGGAAATTCTCCGTACCTGTCTCACCGCATTTGAGGGTGGATACACCTCTGTAAAGCTGTATTTTATGATTGGTCTGCCCACAGAAACCGATGACGATATCAGAGGCATTGCAGAGCTTGCACAGAAAATTGTCGACAGCTTTTATCATATGCCCAATAAACCAAAGGGCAAGGCGGTGAACGTTTCTGTCAGCGTTTCCACCTTTGTTCCAAAGCCCTTTACACCATTCCAGTTTGAGCCGCAGATTACGGTTGAGGAAATTCGCCGCCGACACGATTTGCTGCGAAATTCCATCACTACGAAAAAGGTGTCACTCAGTTATCACGATTCTTCAACGAGCTTTCTTGAGGGAGTTATTGCGCGCGGCGACAGAAGACTTTGTGACGTTATTGAAGCCGCCTATAAAAAAGGCTGTGTTTTTGACGGCTGGAATGAATGCTTTGACCTTGATAAGTGGATTGCCGCATTTGAAGAATGCGGTGTAGATACGTCGTTTTACGCCAACCGAAAGCGTGAATTTTCCGAGGTTATGCCCTGGGAGCATTTAAACTATGCTGTCAGCAAGGATTTTCTGATTAAAGAGAACGAAAGGGCATATAATGCCGCCACAACACCAAACTGCAGAATTAAATGCGCAGGCTGTGGTGCCACTTGCTATGGGGAGGGTGTCTGCTTTGAGAAACGTTAGAATATTTTATAAAAAATTCGGCAGAATGATTTTCGCCTCGCACCTCGATATGTACCGCTTGATGTCGCGTCTTTTACGTCTTGCAAAGGTGCCCGTCTGGTATACAGAGGGCTTTAATCAGCATCCGTACCTGACATTTGCATTGCCGCTTTCACTTGGCTTTAAAAGCGATTATGAGATTTTGGATATAAAGATAACAGATGACGATTACACAAATTCTATGTTAAAGGACGCTCTAATGGGCGTTTTTCCGGACGGGTTAGAGGTGTTTTCTGTTTTAGAGCCTGTTGAGAAAACAGGTAAAATTGCTTTTGCAGAGTTTGATATCACCTTTGAATCGGCCGATAAAGAATTGGCAAATTCGCTTATGGAATTTTTATCAAGAGATACAATAATTACCGAGAAAAAGACCAAAAAGGGAGCGATGCGTGAAATTGACCTTGCACCGTTTGTTAAACGTTTTAACCTATCTGTCGGGGATAATGTTGTTTTGAACGTCGTGTTGAGTGCGGGTGGCGAAAATAACATAAACCCCACACTTCTCTTAAATGCATTTGGTGAGTTGCCGGATTATTCCGTGTGCCGTACGATGATTTATAATTCGGATATGGATGTCTTTAAATAACTACTGTGTTACGGTTTTTAATGCGGCAACCAGCAGCGCTGTGCCGATGGACATATCTTCACTCGGTGTAAAAATATATTCACACGGCTCAATTTTCTTTCCGTCTATAGTGTGAATGCACCTTTGCTGGCAGATGACAATGCTGTCGTTTTGAATGCTGGAAAAGGAAATTGTATCCTGTGGTCCACCGCATACTATGGCAGAGCATTTGTTGCGCGCAAGTAGCGACATCGCGTTTTTGTTACCCGATTCCACAATGCAGATTGCACCGTTTTCAACCTGCATTTTTTCGAAACTTTCGTCTACGTCCAAGAATATAATTATCGCCTTTTTTGAGTGAATGTCGAGCGCTCTGCTTGCGATGTGAACGTCGAGAGTTTTATAGTGAAAAAATTCATCCTTGCCGCAAAGATGACGACCAAAAGCGCTTTTGCAAAAGCTTTTTAACTCATTAGCGTTGGTTGAAAAAATAAAAACCGTCTGCAAACCGATTTCCTCATTTCATAATGATAATGTGCAATACTTTATTTTTTCAGCCTTGCTTGCATATATTCATTTTTGTGAGTAGATGTAAATAAAAAACATCCTCCCGTATTTGGGAGGATGTTTTTTATGGAGCTGCTAACCGGAATTGAACCGGTGACCTCATCCTTACCAAGGATGTGCTCTACCATCTGAGCCATAGCAGCAAAATTGCAGCCTGTTTATTATATTACCTCAAAAGCAGAATGTCAAGATAAATTTTTAAAGTTTCTAAAAGGTTAAAAATAGTTACAATGGGGGTTATTTGGTTGACAAATGAAGGTATATTTTGATAATATATATAAATACATAATGGAATAATAGCGAAAGGTTGGCAGAAGCATGATTAAAAGTATGACCGGTTTTGGTCGGGCTGAAAGAATTTTTGATGCTATGGAAGTAACCGTTGAAATTAAATCGGTTAACCATCGTTATTTCGAATTTTCCTCCCGCGTGCCGAGAAATTGCGCTTTTCTTGATGAAAAACTCAAATCGTTTTTAAAGGAAAAAATTTCTCGTGGCAAGGTTGAGGTTTACGTCACCGTTAACGATTCAAATAACGACGCTGTTGAGATTGAGGTTGACCGCTCCTTTGCTGACGGATACGTAAAGGCGCTCAAGAGTATTGCGAAGCTTTATGGTGTTAAAAACGATATAACCGCGTCGGTCATTGCACGAAATTCCGATGTGTTTAATATCAAGAAAAAGTCCGTCGATGAAGAGGCCATCACCGAAGCAGTGCTCAGCACAACCTTGGACGCTGTTAATGCCTTTGTTTCAATGCGTGAGGTTGAGGGTGCAAGGCTTAAAGACGACGTTTTGACACGCGCAGACTTTATTTTAGAAAAGGTTGCCTTTGTTGAAAAGCGTTCGCCCGAAACCGTTAAACAGTATAAGGACAGGCTGACAGAAAAGATTAAAGACCTTTTGGCTGATGCCCAGGTTGACGAGCAAAGACTCATAACCGAAACGGCAATTTTTGCAGATAAGGTTGCCGTTGCCGAAGAAACCGTCAGACTGCGCAGCCATATCTCTCAGCTTAAGCAACTTTTGGAGTCGGATGAGGCGGTTGGCCGTAAGCTTGATTTCCTTGTACAAGAAATGAACAGGGAAGCCAACACAATTGGTTCGAAAGCGCAGGATATTGATATTGCACATACCGTTGTTGATATCAAATCGGAAATAGAAAAAATCAGAGAACAAATTCAAAACATAGAATAGGTGATTTTATGAAACTTATTAACATCGGCTTTGGTAATATGGTTTCCGCAAACAGAATGGTTGCAATCGTGAGTCCTGAATCGGCACCGATAAAGCGTATTATACAGGATGCTAAAGAGCGCGGTGTGCTGATTGATGCCACACATGGCAGAAGAACGAGGGCCGTCATAATTACCGACAGTGACCACATTATTCTTACATATCTGCAATCCGAAACTGTTGCAAACAGAATTAGTGAGGAACAGGATTTTGAAGAATATGAGGTAGGCGTTGATGAATAAAGGTAAGCTCTATATTGTTTCGGGCCCATCCGGTTCAGGAAAGGATACTCTCCTTTGTGAATTTTTCAAAAAACATCCTGAGGTTGCATTTTCAATTTCCTCTGTTTCGCGTCCTATGCGAGAGGGTGAAAAAGAGGGCGAAAAGTACAACTTCATATCGCGCGAGGCTTTTTTAAAGTTGATTTCCGACGATATGCTGCTTGAATATAATGAGTTTTGCGGTAATTTTTACGGTACACCGAAAGCCCCGGTTACAGAATGTCTTGAAAGAGGCAAGGATATGATTTTAGAGGTTGATGTCAACGGCGCGGCTAACGTTCGCAAAAAGATGCCCTCAGCTCTGAGCGTATTCATAATGCCTCCGTCATATGACGAGCTTTTAAGGCGTCTGCAGGGCAGAGGCACGGAAAAAGAAGAGGTTATAAAGGCCCGAATGAATGCCGCCTTGGTAGAAATTGAAAGGGCTAAAGAATTTGACTATATTGTCGTTAATGATAAAATAAGCGACGCTGTCGACGACCTGATTTCCATAATTATTTCGGGCCGTCCGATAAATAAAGATGAAAAAAATATTATTGATGAGGTGCTTAAAAATGTTGAATCCCGCTATTGGTAAATTAATCGAGGCAAAGGACAACCGTTATCAGCTCGTGCTGCAGGTTGCAAAGGAAGCAAGAGATATTGCAGAAAAGGCTCACGAAAACGATGAAATAATCGTTGAAAAAACCGTTAGCATTGCAATTAACAAGCTTGCATCGGATATTGACTAATAATCGCTTATATTGTGTCGAAATAGCGTGATTTCACGCAATTTCGACTTACTATAACCATTATAGTTATTTTGGGAGGTGCTTATCGTGAAAGCTTTTGCAGCAAGCGTCGTCATTGACGGCTCAAATTACAGCTTTGATAAGTACTACGACTATGCAATTCCCGATTCTCTGGCAGAAAAATGCGTCCCGGGTGCCAGGGTTATTGTGCCCTTTGGTAAGGGAAACGTTAAAAAGCAGGCGCTTATTATGGAAACGGGGTATGTTGATACCGATAAATCACTCAAAAGTATTTATTCCGTTCCAACCGACGTACCCGTTTTAAACGACGAGATGCTGCATCTTGTAAAATGGCTCAAGGAGCATACCTTTTGCACGTATTTCGATGCTGTGCATGCCATTTTACCAACAGGTCTTAATTTGAAAATTTCGGATACATACACACTTTTAAAGGACGCCACTCCTCTGGGCTTATCGTCTTGTGAAGTGTCTGTGTGTGAGTATTTGAGAAATCAAAACAAAGGGTGTTCGCCCGAAAAAATTAAGTCCGATTTAGAGCTTGATAATTGCGAACACATTTTAAAACGGCTTGTTGATTTGGGTGTGGTGTTTAAGACCTCAAACCCAATTCGCAGAGTGGGCGACGCCACAATTAAAATGGCGGAGCTTGTGAATACGGACGGAGAGGTTAACATTAAACTTACGCCTCGCCAACGTGACGTTGTTAACGTTTTGACCGATGCAGGCGCTCTTTCTGTTAAGGAAATTATGTATTTCACGGGTGTGAGCTCGGTTGTTATAACAAACCTTGAAAAATACGGTGTTATCCGACTTTTTGAGAACGAAGTGTATAGAACACCGGAAATAAGCGAAACCCTTAATAATGCCGATAAAGATGTCTTTTTAACTAATGACCAGCTTTCCGTTTTTAACGACGTTGCCGCGAAAATGGAAAAACGCGAATTCGAAACAGGACTTTTGCACGGTGTCACAGGCAGCGGAAAAACGCAGGTGTTTTTAAAGCTTGTGAAAAAAGCTGTCGATGAGGGCATGGGTGTAATAGTAATGGTGCCTGAAATCGCACTGACACCGCAGATGCTTGATATTTTTTATTCGCATTTTGGAAAACAGGTTGCTGTTTTTCACAGCGCCCTCCCACTTGGTCAGCGCCTTGACGAATGGAAAAGGGTTAAAAACGGCGAAGCAATGATTGCTCTCGGCACGCGTTCTGCGGTTTTTGCTCCTTTTAAAAAAATCGGTCTTATCGTTATGGACGAGGAGCAGGAGCACACCTATAAATCGGAGCAGTCACCGCGTTTTCACGCGCGTGACGTTGCACGCTTTCGCGCGGCATATCATAAGTGTGTTTGTCTTTTATCCTCTGCTACCCCCTCTATTGAATCATACAGTGCTGCAAAGGCAGGGAAGTATTCGCTTTATTCATTGAGCGAGCGGTATGGTAATTCTGTGCTGCCAAACGTAATTCCCGTTGATATGCGCTCGGAAATGATTTCGGGTAACAGCGGCAATATCAGCATGGTGCTTGCAGACGAAATAAGGAAGAACCTTGATAAAAATGAACAGGTTATTCTTCTGCTTAACCGCCGCGGACATAATACCTATGTATCTTGTCCATCTTGTGGATACGTTGCTACCTGCAAAAACTGCAGTATATCAATGACATATCACTCAGCAAACGGACGTCTTATGTGTCATTATTGCGGCCATTCAGAGCCGTATTCGCAAACCTGTCCCTCCTGTGGCAGCCCGCATTTGAAATATAGCGGCGCTGGTACGCAAAAGCTTGAGGACGAGCTGTCCTTGCTTTTCCCAAATGCGCGCGTTTTACGACTCGATGCCGATACAACAATGATGCGCAATGCGTTTTCAAAGAAGCTTTCTTCGTTTGCAAATCATGAATATGATATTTTGATTGGCACGCAGATGGTTGCAAAGGGACTTAATTTCCCAAACGTAACGTTAGTTGGTGTTTTAGGTGCCGACCAATCTATGTATAGTGATGATTTCAGAGGCTTTGAGCGCACTTTTTCGCTACTGACACAGGTGGTTGGACGCTCCGGCCGCGGCGAAAGCCCGGGAAGAGCATATATTCAAACACAAAATCCCGACAGCAACGTGATTAAACTGTCTGCAAAGCAGGATTATGTGTCGTTTTATGAGGATGAAATTTTAACTCGCAAGCTGATGATTTATCCGCCATATTGCGACATTTTGGCTCTAACCGTTGCCGCGGTTTCAGAGAAATGTGCAGCAAATTCTGCGAATTTCATAGTTGATACAATCAAAAAGCACGTGAGTGGCGAGTTTTCGGACGTTAAGCTGATTATATTAAAGCCGATGCCAACCGCTGTTCCGCGTGTTAATAATAAGTACAGATACCGAATAATCATAAAGTGTAAAAATAATAAAAGGTTTAGAGAGTTGATTAACAAAAGCATGGGAGAGTTTTTTGAGTCTCCGAATTCAAAAAATTCGAGCATAAGTCTTGACGTTAATCCCGAATAAGTAATAGGTGATACAATGGCTACAAGAAATATTGTTAAAGACGGGGACCCGATTTTACGTAAAATCTGCAAGCCCGTACTTAATTTTGATGAGCATCTTTGTCAGGTGCTCGACGATATGGCAGAAACGATGTATGCGGCTGACGGCTGCGGACTTGCCGCAAGCCAGGTTGGTATTCTTCGCCGTTACTGCATTGTTGACGTCGGTGATGGGATTATTGAGCTTATAAATCCCGTAATCGTTGAGAGTGACGGCACTCAGTGCGGAGACGAAGGCTGCCTTTCTTTCCCGGGACAGTATTCCGAGGTTGAGCGTCCGATGAAGGTAACCGTCAAAGCGCAGGACCGTAACGGTAAGTTTTTCACCGTCACAGGCGAGGGATTGAAGGCTCGTGCCTTCTGTCACGAGATTGACCATCTTGACGGCATAGTTTTTAAGGATAGAATTAAGAGGTAGTGTCTTTATGAAAATTGTTTTTATGGGCACACCGGATTTTGCTGCATCATCACTAAGGGCTTTGCTGGAGTGTGGTGAGCACGAGGTTATCGGTGTTTTCACACAGCCTGATAAACCCGTCGGCAGAAAACAGGTTTTAACACCTCCGCCCGTTAAGGTTTTGGCGGCCGAGCATGAAATTCCCGTCTATCAGCCCACGACTCTTAAAGACGGTAAGGCGCTTGAAATTATTAATTCACTGTCGCCCGACGTGATTGCTGTCGTGGCATATGGCAAATTCCTGCCCACCGAAATACTTAACAGCACAAAATATGGCTGCATTAACGTTCACGGCTCGTTATTTCCACAGCTTAGAGGTGCATCTCCGATTCAGTGGTCTATTGTGACGGGACACAAGACAACCGGTGTCACCACAATGTTTATGGACGAGGGTATGGATACGGGCGATATGCTCTTAAAGTCAGAGGTTTCCATTGAAGAAAACGATAATTTTGAAAGCCTTCACGATAAGCTCGCAATCACAGGAGCGGAGCTTTTGATAAAAACTCTCTCAGAGCTTGAAAAAGGCACCTTAGAGCGCGTTAAACAGGATGATTCAAAAGCTACCTATGCACCCATTATAAAGAAAGAAATGGGAAAAATTGATTTTTCAAAAAATGCCACCGAAATCAGAAATCTGATTCGTGGCTTTGACCCGTGGCCTGCAGCCTTTACTTTTTTAAACGGCAAGCGTCTTAAGGTTATGAGCGCAACCATTGCTAATGCCACGCATAATACAGAAGTTGGCACTGTTTTGGATACAAATAACGGACTCTGCGTTTCAGCAGGTGAGGGAACGGCCATCATTTTTGATACCGTTCAGCTTGAAGGCTCCAAAGCAATGTCCAGCATTGATATGTTAAAGGGTCATCCTCTAAAAGAAGGAATGAAGCTATTTGATTAATCAGCGAAAAATTGCGGCTTTTGCGCTTTTGGGCGCCGAAAAGTCTTCTGCATATTCAAACATCGCTCTCAATGAAACACTTAAAAAATATAGTTTGGAAAAGAATGAGTCAGCGTTTGTTTCAACGCTTTTTTATGGCGTGCTTGAACGCAAAATTACGCTTGACTATTATATTGACAAACTGTCCTCCCAGCCGTTATTGAAAATACCGCCTCTTACTCTTCAGGTCTTAAGACTCGGAATTTATCAGCTACTTTATATGGATAAGGTTCCGCAGTCTGCCGCGGTTAACGAGTCGGTGAATATTATTAAAAAATCCAAGGAATCGCGTTGTGCTGGGTTTGTTAACGCAGTGCTGCGAAATATAATTCGTTCTGTGCCACCGCTGCCACAGGACAATTCTGCAAAGAGCCTCAGCATACGCTTTTCCTGCTCTGAGTCCCTGATTCAAAAGCTTTTAATTGACTACGGCGCAGAGGAAACAATAAAAATTCTCACCTCTGCTTTAGAATCAAAAACTGTTTGTGTTCGTGTAAACACGCTAAAAATAACCGAAGAAGAGTTAATTGAACTTTTTAAAGAGCAGGGAATATCCGCAGAAAAAACGGCGGTTAAAAATGCACTTTCTCTGTCTTCGACGGGCAGCATTGAAAAAAATTCGCTGTTTTTAAAAGGATATTTTCACGTTCAGGATATTTCCTCTCAGCTCTGTGCTGAGAGCGTTGCTGCAAAACCGCACGACCGTGTGTTAGACGTCTGCGCCGCACCGGGAGGAAAAACCTTTACTATTTGCGAAAACATGAATGATTGCGGCGAGATTGTTGCCTGTGATATTCATCCACACAGGGTAAAATTGATTGAAGACGGTGCCGCAAGGCTTGGACTTAAAGCCATTAAAACCGCTGTATCTGATGCAACAGAAAAAAATGATGCTTTTTTGGGCGGCTTTGACTGTGTTTTGTGTGACGTTCTTTGTAGCGGCAGTGGTGTTATCGGTCGCAAGCCCGATATACGATATAAGGATTTTTCAGATGATTCTGAAATCACCGCACTGCAGCTTAAAATCCTTAAGAACGCATTCGGCTATTTAAAGTGTGGCAAAAGTTTGGTCTATTCAACCTGCAGTATTTTTAAATCTGAGAATGAAGCGGTGGTTAATGCATTTTTGTCGGAATGTAAAAATGCAGAGCTCGTTTCTATGAAAACATTTTTACCGCATATTGATAATACAGACGGATTCTTTGTTGCTAACATCAAAAAAACGAGGTGACATATGGGATTCATTGATATCAAATCAATGACAGTTGAGGAAATCGAAGCATTTATTGCAAAATACGGTCAACCAAAATTCCGCGCGAAGCAGATTTTCAAGTGGTTGCACCTTGGTGTCAAAGGCTTTGATGAAATGACCGATATATCTAAAGATTTACGCGCCTCGCTTGCTGACGATTGTTATATTGCATCGGTCGCTATAGAGCGTAAGCTTGTGTCAAAAATCGACGGTACCGTAAAATATCTTTATAAATTGCACGATAACGAATATATCGAATCGGTTTTAATGAAATATGAACACGGCTATACGGTATGTATTTCCACACAGGTAGGCTGTCGTATGGGCTGTAAATTCTGTGCCTCCGGCATTAATGGCCTTGTCAGAAATCTGACCGCATCCGAGATGCTGGCACAGGTACAGGCGGCAGGAATTGACAACGATGTCCGAATATCAAACGTCGTAATGATGGGTATGGGAGAGCCGCTTGATAACTTTGATAATTCCGTACGTTTCTTAAAACTTGTATCGCATAAGGACGGATTAAATATTGGGCTTCGTCACATTTCGCTTTCAACGTCGGGTGTTGTCAGCGGAATAGAAAGATTGGCGGCAGAAAATTTGCCCATTACACTTTCAATTTCGCTCCACGCGCCCTTTGATGATATGCGTAGTGGGATGATGCCTGTAAACAAAAAATGGAATGTTGAAGCTCTTATTAATGCTTGCAAGGAATATCAAAAGGTCACAGGCAGGCGTATATCATTCGAATATGCCATGATAAAGGGCATAAACGACACAAAGGATTGCGCCGATAAGCTTATAGCGCGCCTTAAGGGAATTATGAGCCACGTAAATTTGATTCCCGCTAACCCAGTTGTTGAGAATAATTTCAGAAGGTCAGATGATAAAAACGTCAGAGCTTTTTGTGATTATTTAAATAAAAACGGCATTAATACAACCGTCAGAAGAACTCTCGGTGCAGATATTGATGCTTCCTGCGGTCAGCTCCGCAACAAAAAAAGAGAGGAGGAATGATAATGAGGATAGCAAGCAAATCCGATATAGGAATGAAGAGAACCACAAATCAGGATTCTTTTTCCGCCGGTGAGCTGCACGACGCGGCCTGGGCCGTTGTGTGCGACGGAATGGGCGGTGCAAATGGCGGTAATATTGCCAGCAGCATTGCAGTAAAGACAATATCGGATTGTATTTTAAACGCTTATCATTCCGATATGAAGAGCAATGCCGTCAGCGCAATGCTCGAATCTTCCGTTATTGCTGCCAACCTTAATATATTTGACGAGGCAGCCGATAATACCGAGCTTCAGGGTATGGGTACAACTGTTGTGGCCGCCGTATTTATGAGTGACCACGCGATAATCGCCCACGCCGGTGACAGCCGTGCGTACGTTTATTATAACGGCACAGTTCGTCAAATCACGCGCGACCATTCGGTTGTGCAGAGTATGCTTGAAAAGGGTGAAATAACACCTGACGAGGCTAAGAATGACCCACGCAAGCACGTGATTACGCGTGCGCTCGGCGTGAATGAGGATATTGACGTTGAGTTCAGTGAGGTTGAATTACCGCTTGGAAGTGTGCTCATTATGTGCACCGAGGGGCTCTCAAACTTTGTCACGGCAGAAAAATTTGCAGAAATTATCGAAAATAATGATTTCGATGACTGCCCCGACGTTCTTATAAACACGGCTAACAGTGCCGGTGGTGCTGATAACATAACCGTTGTATTAATATCAAACAATCAGTAATTGCTTTGTTTTGGAGGTAAATTTATGGATAAGTATCTGGGAAAACGTCTTGACGGACGCTACGAAATTCAAGAAGTCATTGGCGTTGGCGGTATGGCCGTTGTATATAAGGCATACGACAACGTCGAGGATAGAACGGTTGCCATTAAGATTTTAAAGGAAGAGTTTTCTAAAAATGAAGAATTTTTAAGACGCTTCAAAAATGAATCAAAGGCCATTGCCGTTCTTTCACATCCGAACATTGTTAAGGTTTATGACGTTAGCTTTGGAGATTTACTGCAGTATATCGTTATGGAGTATATTGACGGCATTACCCTCAAGCAATATATCGAACAAGAGGGAAGCCTTCCCTGGAAGGACGCCGTTCACTTTATAATTCAGGTTCTGCGCGGTCTTCAGCACGCTCACGACCGCGGAATTGTCCACAGAGACGTAAAACCGCAGAATATTATGGTGCTTCGCGACGGTTCTATTAAGGTTACCGACTTTGGCATTGCCCGTTTTGCAAGAAGCGAGCATAAAACCATGACAGACAAGGCGATTGGTTCTGTTCATTATATCAGTCCCGAACAGGCAAGGGGAGAAACGACCGATGAAAAGTCGGATGTTTATTCCGTCGGTGTTATCCTTTATGAAATGCTTACAGGTCAGCTTCCTTTCCAGGCTGAGAGTGCCGTTTCGGTTGCAATTATGCAACTCCAGCGCGAGCCGTCTCTCCCCAGCGAGATTAACGGTTCAATTCCTGTCGGTCTTGAACAGGTGACAATGCACGCAATGCAAAAGGAGGCAGGCAGAAGATATAAGACTGCTGCCGAAATGCTTTGTGACCTTGATGCATTCAGAAAGGACCCTGCCGTAACCTTTGATTATACTTATTTTGTAGACGATTCACCCACAAAATTCATTGCAGATATTGATGATAATAATCTTGATGACTATGCTGACGATGCCGAGGAGGTAGAGGAAAAATCACCGATTATTCCGATTCTGACAGGTGTTGCCGCTGCATTTATCGTTGCAGTTATTGTACTTCTTTGCATATTTATTCCAAAGCTGATGGGCGACACAGGCGACGCTATCGACTGTCCTGATTTTATCGGTATGACCTACAAAGAGGTTCAGGAAAGCGATTATTACGATACCTTTGACGTTGTAATCAAGTGGGATTACGACAGTGAAAGTGAATACGGTGTTATCTTTAAACAGACACCTGATTCCAAAAACAAAAAGGTTAAAGAAGAAGACCAATATGAAGATGAAGAAGAGGATGAAAATCTTAAAGAAGGAACCCTGGGGGCATGGTTTACACGGCTTCAGATGTAGGAATTTGAAAACTTCATTGCCAAGCAGGCTCGGATTGGGTATGATAAGAACAAATGAAAAGGATTTGGAGAAATGTCTATGACGCAACAGGAAAAATATATGAAAGCTGCCATAAAAGAGGCA